>CBHWBX010000686.1:0-1520 GCA_966111935.1 uncultured Gemmatimonadaceae bacterium | reverse complement strand
TGCGCTCAGGATGACTCTTGCTCTGGGACTCACGGCATGCGGCGCCAACACCGCCGCCACGCCGTCATCCTCCGCCCCCGACTCCCTCGCGATCCGCCGCGACGTCGAGTACCTCGCGAGTCCCGCGCTCGCCGGCCGTCTCACCGGCACCCCCGGCAACGATTCCGCCGCCGGATACATCGCGCGCCGCTATCGTGCGATGGGACTCGTCCCGCTCTCCGACGGCTATCTCCAGCACTTCGTCGCCCGTCCCCCCGCGCACAACGCGCCGAGCCCGTCGCTGCCGACGCAGAACGTCTTCGCGCTCGTGCGTGGCAGTGATCCCGCGCTGCGCAACCAGATCGTCGTCGTCGGGGCGCACTTTGACCACCTCGGCACCTCGACCGACGGCGCGCTCGATCCCGACGACAAGACTGCCGTCCGCCGCGGCGCCGACGACAACGCATCAGGCACCGCCGCCGTGCTCGAGCTCGCGCGTCTCATCGCGAAGCATCCGACCCGCCGCTCCGTGCTCTTCGCCAACTTCTCCGGCGAGGAAGAAGGCCTCCTCGGCTCGGCGTACATGGTCGATCACATGCCCGTGCCGATCGACAGCGTCGATGCGATGATGAACTTCGACATGGTCGGACGCCTGCGGAACGATCGGCTGATCGTCTACGGCGTCGCCACGGCGACGGAGCTTCCGGCGCTGCTCGACAGCGCGAACGTCACGACCCGACTCAGGGTCGCCGCGCAGGGCGACGGCTTCGGCCCGTCCGATCACAGCTCGTTCTACGCGAAGAACATCCCCGTCCTGCATTTCTTCACCGACCTGCACGACGACTACCATCGCGCCTCCGACACCCCCGATAAGCTCGACGCCGCCGGCGAGGCGCGGGTGGTCGCGTTCGCCGAACGGGTGCTGCGCGGCATCGCCGATCGCCCGACGCGGCTCACCTACGTTCGCGTCGCTGGGCCCGTACAAGCCCAGAGCTCGCAGGGCTCCGACGTGTACCTGGGATCCATCCCCGACATGGCGGGTAGCGATACCCCGGGCCTCAGGCTCACCGGTGTGCGCGCGGGCAGTCCCGCCGATCTCGCCGGCTTCAAGAGCGGCGACGTGATCGTTTTGTTCGGCGGGCAGCCGGTGAAGGATCTGTATGAATACTCGAATGCGCTCTACTCGCACAAACCCGGCGACGAAGTCGACGTCGTGGTGGTGCGCGATGGCCAGCGGCTCACGCTGCACGTGAAGCTGGGTCGACGCGGATCATGAGGATGTCGCGCGATGCTCGTCTCGAACGGTCTGAAGCAGTTCGGCCGTCGAGCACCGGAGACGAACGGTGCGAGCATCGTCGCATCCACGATCATCACCGGGCTGTTGTTCGCATGCGCGTTCGTCGCCATGCGGACCGTTGGACGCTTCACGACACGCGCTGACGAAGCGTCCGATCGGCATCGCTCCGCGCCGCTTTCGATCCCCGATCCCCGACTCCCGATCCGCAGTTGCTTCACCTCTGGTCCAGCGCCCGCTACAGCTT
>CBHWBX010000685.1:0-1546 GCA_966111935.1 uncultured Gemmatimonadaceae bacterium | reverse complement strand
GGAGTGTCGGCTCCATCGCGAGAATGCGATCACGCAGCGATGCGTTCGTCAGAATGAGTGTGCGTGTCGGCGGCGCAGACGAACGCAAGCGGTCCAGCGTATCGCTCAGCATCGGCTGATCGCTCACCAGCGGTAGCAGCTGCTTAGGCTGTTCGGGCGTCGAAATCGGCCAGAATCGCGAGCCGACACCACCGGCGAGCACCACGTTCCAACGAATCATTGGCAGGTCAGGAAATGGCGTTGCCACCACGTGCCGCGGCGGCGATATGATCGTGCACCCGCGCCAGCAACCGGCGCGGACTGAACGGCTTTGTCATGACTTCAGACGCGCCAATGGCCTCGACGTCCCGAAGCTGTGTCTCCTGACCGGCGGCGGTGAGCACAATGCAGGGCAGCGTGCGCCAACGATCGTCGGCGCGGAGCGTCCGCAGAATGTCGGCGCCTGACATGCCCGGGAGCATCAGGTCGAGCACGACCAGCGCGATCGACGATTCCTCCTCGAGGAACCGAAACGCCTGAACGCTGTCCTCGGCCAGCAGCACGCGAAAGCCATCTTGCTCGAGGCGCGTGCGAATGATCATCCCGATGTGCGGCTCGTCGTCCACCACGAGAATCCGTCGGCCCGCGGCCGGCGCACCGCCGCTCACGAGCGCCGACGCTCCGAACAAGGTTTCGATCCGAGTTTCAAACGAGCGCCGCGATCTGTGAGCGGTGACGACGCAGCTCGTACAGCAACGCTGCCAGATTCGCTTGCGGCTGCATCAACACGAGCAGATAGGCATCGCTCGACAGCGCGCTCACCACGATGGGGCCGCGCTCGTGTTCGAGCACCATCAGTCCAAAGGTGCCGCGATCGGCGGCCCGACCCAAATCCACCGCCGAATGCACGAGCGGCGGCACCAACGCAGCCAACCCTTCCGGGTCGAAGGAGGCGCTGGTCGCGCCGTCGATCAGCAGGCCGTCGCGGCCAAGCACGATAGCCGCATCGACCCCTTCTCGACGACGGAGAACGCTTACAAGATCGCGAATGGTGGGCATGGCGGAACGCTGCCGCGGCCACGGGGTGAAGTCAAGCGAGGAAGGACCTCCGAACCGCTTGCCCGGACACGAGTTGAGCGGTAACCTCCGGTGCTGGATCACGCTGCACCATTTCCGGTTTTGCCATGGGGATACCCCTGCCAGTCCGCCTGTCCGGCGCGCCCCGCCTTGCGCGGCGCGCCCTGTCGTTTTCGGCCCTCGCGACGCTGCTCGGCGGCGCGGTTGCATGCGACAGCACGAATCCGTATCGCTCGATCGCGAGCTCTGAGAACATCGAACGGCAGACGCCGGTGTTCGCCATCACCGGCGCGCCCATCGGTTATCCGACCGCGTATCAGTTCACCACGGAGTCGCTGGTTCGCCCGCAGGTGTTGGCGAGCGGCTCGGTGAACTTCGATGTGGCGTTCGATATCACCGCCGACAACAAGGTCATCCTGTACCCGGTGAAGCAGCTCGTGCCGCAACCGCCGGGTGGATCACCGTCGGTCGGGCTGCTCAAGATTTCCTC
>CBHWBX010000684.1:0-1548 GCA_966111935.1 uncultured Gemmatimonadaceae bacterium | reverse complement strand
AACCTTGGGCTGGTCCATCGCGAAGTCCTTGAACGTGAACATCGTCTTCGCGGTGCCGACGATGTCGTTGCCCTGTCGGCGGGCGGTCACCTGCCAGGTCGTCGGACGGGTCTGGTCGCGAACCGTCAGGTTGCCGACGAGCGTGAAGGTCTTGGTCTGGCCGGCCGGGATCGGCTCGGCGAAGCCCTCGAAGCTCACCGGGACGAGCGTCACCTCGGGGAACTTCGTCGACTCGAGTGACTTGCCCTTGAGGTAGTTGTCGCGGCGCTTCTGGTCGGTGGTGAGCGTTGCGACGTTCACGACGATCTTGGAGCTGTCCTTCACGACCTTGCCCGAGCCGTCGAGGATGATCCGACCGGTGACGTCCTTGGTCGTACCGACGACTTCGTTGAGGCCGATGTTGGCGAGCTGCTCCATGACCTTGTAGCGAGCTTCGTTGCCTACGGGGGCAACCACGTACCGCGTCGACGCGGCCGAATGGGATTGCGCAGAAAGATCAGCCGCGCCAACGAGGGCAGCAGCGATGGCGAGCGGCGCAGCAATACGACCCTTCAAACGAGCCTCCGGTTCGGGGGGGACTACTGAATCTACGCGGACGACGGCTGGGATGCTGACTGTGGATCGAGGATCGTGGATTGGGAATCGAGATCCTCAGGTTCGCGATCCCCGATCCTCGATTCCAGGCTCTCAGATCCCAGCTCCCAGATCCAGTTCATCTTGCTGAACACCTGATTCCCCAATAAGGTCCCGCATGGCGCCCCTCATCACTGCTCTGCTCGCCGTGCTGCTCGCCGGCGACACTCTTCGTACGCCTGGACTCAAGGCGCCGGTCGAGATCGTGCGCGACCGGAATGGCGTTTCGCACATCTACGCGCGGAACGAGCACGATCTCTTTTACGCGCAGGGCTATTCGGCGGCGCGCGACCGGCTGTTCCAGCTCGAGCTCTGGCGGCGGCAGGCGACCGGCACGGTCGCGGAGCTGCTCGGCAAGCGTGAGCTCGAGCGCGACGTCGGGACGCGGCTCTTCAAGTATCGCGGCGACCTCGCGACGGAGCTCGCGCGCTACCATCCGCGAGGGGCGGCGATCGTCGGCGCATTCGTCGAGGGCGTGAACGCCTACGTCGACGCCACCGAGCGCGATCCGACGCTGCTGCCGATCGAGTTCCGCCTGCTCGGCACGAAACCGCAGAAGTGGACGCCGGAGGTCGTGATCTCGCGCCACCAGGGACTGCTCGGCAACGTCGAAGAAGAGCTGAACCACGGGCGCGCCGTCGCGGCGATCGGGCCGGCGCTCGTTAAAGAACTCTCATCGTTCCGTCCGGGCGATCCGGACATGAAGCTCGATCCGTCGATCGACGGCTCGATGCTCGCGGCGCCGATCCTCGCGAAGTACCAGGCGTTCCACTCGAACGTCCGCTTCCGGCCGGCCGATCTCGCGGTCGCGTACCGCGGCGACAGCGCGGCCTATCGTCGCCTTGCCGCGGCGGCCGAGTCCGCGTCCCCTCCCGCCGCGACTCCACGAGCCCCGAGCGCAGCAGGCGCTGGAGG
>CBHWBX010000683.1:0-1549 GCA_966111935.1 uncultured Gemmatimonadaceae bacterium | reverse complement strand
GACGCTCGGCTGCGTGGCCGACTGCACCGCGAGCTGCCAGATCGGATCGCTCGACGCGACTTCGGCCATGGTGCGGCTGTAGCCGTCCGGCAGCGACTCGGACTTCGCGTCCTCGCTGCCGATCTGCCGATACACCGCCGCGGTCACGCGCTTGATGGCGAGCGCGGGGAAGTCTGGTATATCCGCGTCGTGATTGTACGTCACTTGCACGATGCGCGGCTCGTTGACGCTCCAGCGCCACGACCCGTTGCCGCTGCTCGGCGTGTCCGCCATGGCCTGATCGCCGCGCGCGCGCCACACGCCGCCGTCGGTGCGCCAGAGGGCGCGCTTCCCGGTGGCGAACGTCACGACCTGGACGTCCGTCGGCGAGAGTGTTTCATCGGGGCTCGCGAAGTCGCGGCCGATCACGATCGAGGAGATCGAGGCGATCGGATAGTTCAGCATCAACAACGGCGTCCCCGTGCCGTCATGCACCTCGGCGACGCCCGTCGCGGCCGTGGCGAAGGGGCGATCGGCTCGACCTGCCTGTGCACGAAAGAGCGTCTCGAGACCATCGACAATGCCCTGAATGAGCGAATCGTCGGCGGACGTCGTGACGCGCATGAACTCGCGCGCAGTCGTGGCGGTGACGAGCACGGCGGTCATCCGATGCTCAACCGCTGAGAATGGTGAGCGTGGCGGCGCGCGCGCCGCTGCCGACGTTGGTCGCCGTGATGACGAGACGGTCGTTGCCGACGTAGATCGGCTCGCGTACGAGGCTCTCCGTCGCCGTCAGCGCCACACCCGCCGCGGTGTGCGCGATCTGTCGCGGCACGCGATGGATGTTGACCGTCGTCGTCGCCAGCGTGGACAGTGTTTCCGACCACACGCTCTGCGCGGTCTGCTGCGTGGTGACGGAGACGACCGCGGTAGTGGCGAAGCCAGTTCCCGCCGCGCTCCCGTACTGCAGATGCACGGAGAACACGCGCCCGTCGATGGGCTCGGACGTGACGGTCGTACAGTCCCCGGTGGTCCCGGACAACGCGATGGTCTGGCGCGTGACAAACATGGTGAACGACTCGACTTAGCCAGCGAGCGCCAGGGGCGCTGCAGCTGCAGAGGATGAATCGGGGGACGCAGGGGATTCCGGTGTCGCCGGCGCGGCGCCACGGAGCGCGACGAGCTTGCCGTCGACGTTGCTGATGCGGATCGGTTCGACGTAGCCGTACAGACGGCGGTCGTCCTCGAGGTGCGCGTCCATCAGCGTTGTCGTGGACGGCAGATTGAGCTTGATCCCGCGCGCGCAGGCGATGCCGATCAGATACTCGAGACATCCGCGGCCAGACTCCGACACGTGAATGTCCGGGTACGTGAAGTCGCATCCGTAGAGCGAGATCTCCTTCACACCGAGATACATCGCGTACGCGAAGGCATAGGCGACGGTGGTGTTGAGGTACGGATGCCCACCGACCGCCTGGAGCACCTCGGCCAGCGGAAACTCGACGAGCGCCGGGTACTCCGGGTACGCGGTGCTCGAGTAGACCGGGCCCGGATGCGTCGCTAGCCAGTG
>CBHWBX010000682.1:0-1550 GCA_966111935.1 uncultured Gemmatimonadaceae bacterium | reverse complement strand
ACCTCTGCTGCGCATCGACCAAAATCGGTCGTTTTGTCCTGGACCTGCGCCTGCACCTGCTCCTGCCAGGCCAGTCAGCTCCGCATCCGTCGGCGCAACCAACGTATCGGGCGACCGGCCACTTCTCCAGTGAGGGGCATCACGCCATTTCCGTGCGCGTTTGCCTGACAACCCACCGAATTTCCTTACGCCCTGGCCGTCTTCGACGCTGGGCAGAAGGTCGGCTGTAGGACGAGGGATTCGAAAAGGGGTAACACAGAGGTTGATGCGCGAAGCGCAACGCGCTTCGCAGCAAAGAGATGAATGGGTTTTCGCGGATCGGGGATCGGGGATCGGGAATCGGGAACGTGCATGTACGGTTGCGTGCAGTTTCTCGATCCCCGATCCCCGATCCCTATCCTCCCCCGAAGGTGCCCCGAACCTATATTCACCTCCATGCAGGACTCCCCGCCCCCCATCCCGCCGACGCTCCCACCGCGCGTCTATCCCGCGCGTGAGCGCGTGGTCTCCGATCCCGCGCGCGACATCACCACGGAGCTCAACCGCGAGCAGGCCGCGGCGGCCACTCATATGGAGGGGCCGCTCCTCATCATCGCCGGCGCGGGCACCGGCAAGACACGCACGCTCGTCTATCGCGTCGCGCATCTCATCGACCGCGGGGTCTCTCCCGAGCGCATCCTGCTCCTCACCTTCACGCGACGCGCCGCGCACGAGATGATCTCGCGCGCCGAGCGGCTCGTCGGCTCGGCGTCGACGCGCGTGCAGGGCGGGACGTTCCACGCGACGGGGCATCGCCTGCTCCGCCAGTTCGGCCCGTCGGCCGGACTCGCCCGCGACTTCTCGATCATGGATCAGGGCGACGCCGAGGACCTGCTCCAGCTCGCCCGCGCCGCGCTCGGCTTCGGCAAGCAGGAGAAGCGCTTCCCGAAGAAAGAGACGTTACACTACATATATTCAAGACATCTAAACACGGAAACGCCGCTCGAAGACATCCTCCGCAACGAGTACCCGCAGTTCGCCGAATACACGCCGCAGATCACGCGGCTGTTCGCCGAGTACGTGAGCCGCAAAGGCGAGCGCAACCTCGTCGACTACGACGACCTCCTGCTCTTCTGGGCGCTCATGCTCGAGCAGTCGGACACGCTCGCCGCGCAGATCGCCGGGCTCTACGACCACATCCTCGTCGACGAGTACCAGGACACGAACCTCCTCCAGGCGCGCGTGCTGCGCGGGATGTGTCGCGATCACCGCAACATCGCCGTCGTCGGCGACGACGCGCAGAGCGTCTACTCGTTCCGCGGCGCGCACTTCCGGAACATCCTCGACTTCCCGCAGCAGTTCCCGGGAGCGCAGGTGATCGCGCTCGAGCAGAACTACCGCTCGGTGCAGCCGATCCTCGACGTCACGAACACGCTCATCTCGCGCGCGACCGAACGGTTCACGAAGAACCTCTGGACGGAGCGCGTCGGCGGCGAGTCGCCCTGGCTCGTCACGGCGCGCGACGAGCAGCAGCAGACGCGCTTCGTCGTCGATCGCATCCTCGAGCTGCA
>CBHWBX010000681.1:0-1552 GCA_966111935.1 uncultured Gemmatimonadaceae bacterium | reverse complement strand
ATTGCGGCCCGACAGCGTCGCTTTCATCGGCTTGAAGGCGGCCTTGTAGATGTCGACACGGGCGAACTCCGCCCGCGCCTGCTCTTCCGTCAGGCCGACGGTGCCCACTTCCGGCTGCGAGAACACCGCCGTCGGAACGTCGGCGTGATCGACGCGGGTCGGCCGGTTGCCGAAGACAGTGTCGGCGAACGCGTGGCCTTCGCGGATCGCCACCGGCGTCAGGTTCAGCCGATGCGTCACGTCGCCGACCGCATAGATGTGCGGCACCGACGTCTTGGAGAAGCCGTCGACCGCGATGCCGCCGTTCTTCGGATTGATGGCGACGCCCGCCTTCTCGAGCCCGAGATTGGCGACGTTCGGATGCCGGCCGATCGCGAACATCACCTGGTCGCTTGCGATGCTCGAGCCGTTGGACAGATGCGAGGTGAACTCCTCGCCATGCTTCTCGACGCGGCTCACGGTGCAGCCGGTGAGAATGGTGATGCCTTCCTGCTCCATCTCCTTGCGGACGTGCGCGCGCACATCGCTGTCGAAGCCGCGCAGGATGTTGTCGCCGCGATAGACGAGCGTCACGTCGCTGCCGAGGCCCGCGAAGATGCAGGCGAACTCCAGCGCGATGTAGCCGCCGCCCTGGATCACGATGCGCTTCGGCTGCTTCTCGAGGTGGAAGACCTCGTTGGAGGAGATCACGTGCTCGATGCCGGGAATCTCGGCGCCGTGGTTCGGCGTGGCGCCGACCGCGATCAGGACGTTCTTGGCGTGGACGCGCTCGCCGTTCGACAGCGACAGCGTGTGCGCATCCTCGAACACCGCACGCGTCTTGACGATCTCGGCGCCGGCCTTGGCGAGATTGGTCGCGTAGGCCGCCTCCAGGCGGGCGATCTCTTTGTCCTTGTTGGCGATCAGCGTCGGCCAGTCGAACGCGGCGGACGGGATCGACCAGCCGTAGCCGGCCGCGTCCTCGATCTCCTGATGCACGTGCGAGGCGTAGACCAGGAGCTTCTTCGGCACGCAGCCGCGGATCACGCAGGTGCCGCCGACGCGATATTCCTCGGCGACCAGTACGCGGGCGCCGTAGCCGGCCGCGATCCGCGCCGCCCGCACGCCGCCCGAACCGCCACCGATGACGAACAGATCGACGTCGCGATCAGCCTTCTGGCCGGACATGCCCTAGCCCTTCCCTGCGTTAGCGCTCTCTTCAGATAGGAAGCGCGCGCCGTTATCAAAGATCCTTGCCGCGCTTCTTCAGCTCTTCGCGAAAGCGCTCGTTGATCTCCTGTGCGAGATCTTCACCCCAGTTGCGCATGAAGTTGAGACTCGCCTCGATCGACTTCGGCTCCATCTCCAGGTTTTTCTTGCCGAGCGGCGATTTGTAGAAAGCCACCAGGTCCTTCAGCTCCTGCTCGGTGAAGTTCGTGGCGTAGATCACCGCCATGCCGTCGCCGATCTCGGACTCGCGACCATTGAGATCGCGCGCGAGCTTCAGCGAGATCTCCTCGATGTCCCTCTGCAGATTGATATTGCTCTGCATGAGCGAGTTTCTGACGTTCGT
>CBHWBX010000680.1:0-1557 GCA_966111935.1 uncultured Gemmatimonadaceae bacterium | reverse complement strand
CGACCGGTGCCCGACTCGCGCAGCTCGTCGCGTGGCTCGGCGTGAGCCGCCGTACTGTCGACGTTCACGTGAGACCGCCGAAATCTGAACGCGGCCGGTCGAGAGGCGGGCGTCGCGCCGAAAATGTGACGGTCGCCGAGATCGTGGGCGACGCTGCACGAGCGAACGTCCCAGAAGGTTGAGGACGCGGAGGTAGGAACTCCGCATCCTCGGGCCGTGACACGCTGACGCGTGTGTCGGCGCGTGTTGGTTCGCACGTTGCGCGTGCGGCGTCCAACTTTCGACGAGGCCGGACGCGACTGGGATGCGCGTCGAATCGGTTTTCTCGCTGCGATACTTCTTGTGTGCGAACGAAGCGTGTCGCGCGGCGATCTACCTCTGCTCGCACTGCGATCACGGCGACGTGTACTGCGGTCACGAGTGCTCGATCGAGATGGCGAGATTCGCCCACCGCGAGCGCGACAAGCGCTACCGAGAGACCCGTCGAGGTCGACGCAAGAACGCGGCGCGCCAACAACGGCATCGCGAGAGGAGCAAGAAATCGGCTCAAAAAGTAACTGACGCTCGTCTGGTCACCGCGCCCACGATCGCTACGGTCGCGACGCTTCCCGACACGTGCGTGATCCGCACGCCGTCCGATGCGGGAAGCGTGGAGAGCCGAGATGGAAACGATCTGGATGGCGATCGCGCCGGGCGCGACGAGCACGAGGTTGCTCGTGATGCGCGGGCCGATGGAAGTGATCTTGAAGGCGGAGCTGTCGGCGACGCCCGGGAGTCACCGCGCGATGCCGGCGCTGCTGGAAGCGCTGGCGCTGTGGGAAGGGATGAAGGTCCGCGCTGTGCTCGTTGTGGACGACGAGCCCGGTTTGTTCGAGTCGAGTCCGTACCGCGACGCGTTCTGCGATCACGGCCCGACGGCGCTGTACACGATCGAGTGGGTTCCGCGCGGCCACCGCCGCCGCCGACGCGACGTGCTCGGGGGAAGGCGCGAGTTCCGTGACCTGGAGCGGCTCATGGCGACGGAGGTCGCGCGATGATCTCGCCGGAACAGCGCTCCAAGATCCGGCGTCTCTTCTTCGCCGAGCACTGGAGGGTCGGCACCATCGTGGCGCAACTCGGGGTGCATCACGACGCGGTCGAGAACGCGATCGAGAGTCATCGCTTCGGCAACCTGCGATATCGCGATCGCACGTCGTGCCTCGACCCGTACAAGCCGCTCATCGAAGAGTGGCTGCAGCAGTACCCACGCCTGCGCGCGACGCGGATCTACGACATGCTCACGCCGCGCGGATTCAACGGCCGCGTCGGGACGGTGCGCCGCTACGTGCGCACCGTGCGGCGCGTCGCGGCGAGCGAGGCGTTCCTCCGGCTCGAAACCCTGCCCGGCGAACAGGCGCAAGTGGACTGGGCACACTTCGGCAAGATCCGCGTCGGTCGCGCCGAGCGTGTTCTCTGGTTGTTCGTCATGGCGCTCGCATGGTCGCGCGGCTTCTCCGCGTGGTTCTTCCTCGACAACGCAATGGAGAGTTTTCTTCGCGGCCACGCCCGTGCGTTCGA
>CBHWBX010000679.1:0-1573 GCA_966111935.1 uncultured Gemmatimonadaceae bacterium | reverse complement strand
GATCGCGATAGTGCGGGCTCGACGGGTCGCCGCTCTGGCCGGGCGTGTTGATGCCGACCGCCGCATCCCAGTCGGCGAGATCGACGACGATGCGGAAGGATGCGCCGGAGGTCTGGTTGTCCGTGCCCCCCGTGGCGCCGACGGTGTTGCCGTCGCCGCCGCGCGGGGCCGGGCCGACGTCGAGGGCGGCGCGCGTCTCGGCGTTCACCGCGGCGCTGAGGGGATGGAAAATAGTAGCATGATGGTAATTATTCTGGCCGAGCGCCCAGCCGTCGGGGCTCGCGCCGAAGCGCCGCGTCATCTCCGTCACCGCTTCGTCGAGGCTGCGCAGGAGCAGCGAGTCGCGCGCGAGGACCGGATGCGTGCCGAACGCACCCGTCGGTGAGACGAGGAAGTCGACGACGTTCTTCGTGGCGAGGTTGCGGAAGTACGGCTTCGCGGCGGCGGGGACGACGGCGCTCGTGACGTTCGCGCTCAAGCGGCGATACCACGCCTCGTAGAGTCCCGCGGCCGTCGAACTCTTGTCGAGCACGAAGTCCCAGCCAAGGAGCATCCGTCGCGCGCGCTCGCTGGTCTCGTTCGTCGCCGCGAGGTCGCGGAGCAGCGGCACGAGCTGTCGCGCCGGGATCGACAGGTAGTCGGTCTGGAGACGCATCATGTCGGCGATCGCGAACTTGCGGCCGGAGCCGAGCACCTCGGAGATCCGCGCCCATCGATAGGGATCCGACCACACGAAGCCGACCGCGTCCATGTGCGGATAGTTCAGCGGAATCAGATCGTTGTTCGCCGTCGCGATGAACCCTTCGGGCGGATTGTAGACGTGCGGCTTCTCCTTGATCGGCAGGAAGCCGGCCCACTCGTAGCGGCCGTCGCCGGGCACGGGCACGAGGCCGCTGAAATTCTTGCGGATCGGCGCGATGCCGACCGCCTGCCAGCCGATGTTCCCGGACTTGTCGGCCCAGATCATGTTCTCGCCGGGGATGTTGCTGTAGCTACAGGCCTCGCGGAACTGCTCCCACGTCGTCGCCTGATCCATCCGCAGGCTCGCCAGGTAGGGCGCGCCGCCCGGCTCGAGCCACGCCGCGCGCACCGCGTAGGCGACGTGCTTTACAGAATCCTCATAGACGACCGGGCCGTGGCGGGTGTACGCGAGCTCCACCGTCGCCGGCTTGTCCCCCTTCACCGCGATCGTCTCGCGGATCACGCGCATCGGCACCCAGGCGCCCTGGTACCAGTACTCGCGGCGATTCTTCGGATTCGTCTTGTAGACGTAGAGATCCTCGCCGTCGGTGGCGAAGATCGTGAGCCCCCACGCGCCGATCTCGTTGTGCCCGATCGAGACGCCCGGAATCTCCGGCTCGCCGCCGCCGATGACGTTCCACCCCGGCGCCACGAGATGCACCCAGTAGCGCAGCGACGGCGCCGACTGCGCGCGGTGCGGATCGTTGGCGAGCAGCGGCCGGCCGCTCTCGCTGAGCCGTCCGCTCACCACCCAGTTGTTGCTGCCGATGTCGCGGCGCTGATTCTCGAACAGATCGGCCGTCGCGGACTCGGCCGCCGCGGCAAGGCGACG
>CBHWBX010000678.1:0-1574 GCA_966111935.1 uncultured Gemmatimonadaceae bacterium | reverse complement strand
CCCGATCCTCGATCCCCGATCCGCTATTCCAGCTCCGCGTCGTCCTCCAGGACCAGCTTTAGCACCCGCTGAATGTCCTCACCGTCGTATCCACGCCGCGCGAGGAAGGCGTAGAGCCGACGCTTGCGCGTCGCCTCGTCGACCTTGGCGAGCATCCGGAGCTTCTTCCGCGCGACGCGCTCGATCGATGCGTCCTCGTCGACCTCTTCCTCCTCGAAGACCTCGGCGATCGCTTCGTCGGAGACCTCGCGGGCGACGCCGCGCTTGGTGAGCTCCTGCTTGATCCGCCGGCGTGACAGCCCGGCGCCGAGCGCCTTGGAGCGGGTGAGCTGACGGGCGAAGTTGGCGTCGTCGAGAACGCCCGAGGCGCGCAGCCGCTCGATCGCCGCGTCGACGTCAGCCTCGGGCTCGCCCTTTCGGATCAGGAGCCGTCGCAGCTCGGCGACGCCACGCGAACGGGCCTCGAGCATGTCGAGGGCGCGCTCGTAGGTGGAGCGTTTGGGTTTAGCGGTCATGGAGGGGATCGGGGATCGAGGATCGAGGATCGGGAAGGAGCATTTCTCTCGATCCTCGCTCCCCGATCCCCGATCCTCAAAAAGAAGAACCGGGGAGCCGTAGACGAGTTCCGAAGGGAGTTTCCGGGTCCCAACGTCACAAGCCTACTTCTCCCCGGCCCATTCTCAGCCGGAACGCTGTGCGATCGACTTACTCGTCGTTCGCTTCGATCTCGCCGCCGGCGACCGCTTCCTGGACACCGACACCGAGCAGCGTCTTGACCTTCGCTTCGACTTCGCCGAGGAGCGCGGGGTTGTCCTTGAGGTACAACTTCGCGTTCTCACGACCCTGACCGATCTTCTGGCCGTTGTAGCTGTACCACGCGCCGGACTTGTCGATGATGCTCGCTTCCGCCGCAATGTCGAGCACGAGGCTCTCGTGGCTGATGCCTTCCGCGTACATGATGTCGAACTCGGCCTGCTTGAACGGTGCGGCCACCTTGTTCTTCACCACCTTCACGCGGACGTGCGAACCGACCACGTCTTCCTTGTCCTTCACCGGGCCGATGCGGCGAATGTCGAGCCGCAGCGACGCGTAAAACTTCAGTGCCTTACCACCGGTCGTCGTCTCGGGATTGCCGAACATGACGCCGATCTTTTCACGCAACTGGTTGATGAACACCACCGCCGTCTTCGACCGGGCGATCGAGCCCGTCAGCTTGCGGAGCGCCTGGCTCATGAGCCGCGCCTGCAGACCAACGTGCGAGTCACCCATGTCGCCTTCGATTTCAGCCTTCGGCACGAGGGCCGCGACCGAGTCGATGACGACGACGTCCACTGCGCCGGAGCGGACCAGGATCTCGCAAATTTCGAGCGCCTGCTCTCCGGTGTCCGGCTGGGAGATCAACATCGCTTCGACGTCGACACCCAGCTTTCGTGCATACTCCGTATCGAGCGCATGCTCCGCGTCGATGTACGCCGCGACTCCGCCTGCCCGCTGCGCATTCGCGACGACATGCAAACACAGCGTCGTCTTGCCGCTCGATTCCGGTCCGTAGATCTCGGTGATACGACCGCGCG
>CBHWBX010000677.1:0-1576 GCA_966111935.1 uncultured Gemmatimonadaceae bacterium | reverse complement strand
CGCGACATGCGCGACCTCCGCATCGCGCGCGTCTCGAGCCCGACCGGCATCCGCTACACCACCGCCGATACCTCGACGAGCGACGAGGGGCGCGCGACCCTCGCGTCGATCTTCCCGCAGCTCTTCGCGCGGCTCGACACCGTCGGCGAACTCATCGTCGTGAAGACCGTGGTCGCCGGCGCGCAGCCGATCGCCGAGGCGATCGATTCCGAAGGGACTCCCGATGTCGTCGGCACGATCGCCGGCGAGAATACGATCCTGATCATCTGCCGGTCGGACACCGCGCGTGAACGGGTGGCCAAGCGGCTGCTCTCGCTCGCCCGCAAAGGGTGACTCCCGGGAGCGTTTGCTCCCTGGGATTCACTTGCTGTCGCATAAATATGTGAGTATTATGCAGTCGGCCGGAGCACGGGAAGACACCGATGTCCGCCGACCGCTTTCCGCCCTCCGCCTTCCAATCTTGTGAGTCCCATATGAGCGCCACCCCCGACGGCTCCCACAAACTCTGGGGCGGACGTTTCGCCGGCGGTCCCCACCCTGCCCTCGACGCCGTCAATCGCTCCATCGACGTCGACTTCCGCCTGTGGCCGTTCGACATCCGTCTGTCGAAGGCCTGGGCGAGCGGCCTCGCCGCAGCCGGCGTGCTCTCCGCCGATGACGCGAAGACGGTCCGCGCGGGACTCGACACGGTCGCCGAACGCATCGCCGCAGGTGAGCGCCCGATCGCGACGGACGAGGACGTGCACACGATGATCGATCGCCTGCTCCACGTCGCTGCCGGCGAACCCGCCTCGCGGCTCCACACGGGACGCAGTCGCAACGATCAGGTCGCCACCGCTACGCGCCTCTGGACCATCGACGCGATCAATCGCGTGGACGCCGAGATCCGCGATCTCCAGCGTGCGATGGTCGCACAGGCCGAGGCGCTGGAAGACTCGATCATGCCGGCCTATACGCACCTGCAGCGCGCGCAGCCGGTGAGCGGCGCGCACTGGATGCTGGCGCACTTCTGGCCGCTCGAGCGTGATCGCACCCGGCTCGCGGCCGCCGCTGCAGCCGCCGCCGTCATGCCGCTCGGCTCCGGCGCCATCGCCGGCTCGGCCTTCCCGGTGCCGCGCGATGTCGTCCAGAAGGAGCTCGGCTTCGCCTCGCTTTCGCCCAACAGCATCGACGCCGTCGGCGATCGCGACTTCGTGGCCGAAACGTTGTTCGCGCTGGCGATGCTCGGCACGCACCTCTCGCGACTCGCCGAGGATCTGATCCTGTTCGGATCGAGCGAGTTCGGCTTCGTGCGGTACGGCGATTCGTTCTCCACCGGTTCGTCGATGATGCCGCAGAAGCGGAATCCGGATGCACTGGAGTTGGCGCGCGGTTCCGGTGCGCGCGTCCTGGGCGACCTCGTCTCGCTCGTTTCGACCATCAAGGGCCTGCCGAGCGGCTACAACAAGGACCTGCAGGAAGACAAACGTTCGCTGTTCGATGCGGTGGATGGTCTCCTGCTGCTCCTTCCGGCCGTTAGCGGGTCACTGGCGACGTTGACGTTCGATCGGGCGCGCATGCGCGCGGCCGTTTCGAG
>CBHWBX010000676.1:0-1584 GCA_966111935.1 uncultured Gemmatimonadaceae bacterium | reverse complement strand
GCGCTCGCCGGCCATTCGGACGTCAACCTGCCGGCGGGGAGCGGTCACTTCGGCCGCGTCTGGACGGACACCCGCACGATCGAATCGGGCGACCTATTCGTCGCGCTCGTCGGCGAGCGGTTCGACGCGCACGATTTCCTGAAGGACGCCGTCGCGAAGGGAGCGGCCGGGGTGGTCGTCTCGCGCGTCGAAGCGGCCGCGGGGCTCGGCGTTCCGGTGTTCGAGGTGCGCGACACGCTCGAGGCGTTCGGTGCGCTCGGGACCTATCGACGGCGGATGCTCGCGAAGCCGGTCGTCGCCGTCGTGGGCACGAACGGCAAGACGAGCACGAAGGAGCTGCTCAAGGCGGCGCTGGGGAGCACGCTCGACGTGCACGCGACGACCGGGAACCTGAACAATCTCATCGGCGTGCCGATCACGCTGCTGGCGATGCCGGTGTCGGCGGACGTCGCGGTGATCGAGATGGGCACCAACCAGCCCGGTGAGGTCGCGCGGCTACGCGCGATCGTCGAGCCGGACGTGACGGTGGTGACGTCGATCGCCGAGGAGCATCTCGAAGGACTCGGCGACATCCACGGCGTGCTGCGCGAGGAGATGTCGGCGGCGGACGGGGTGAACCTCGCCGTGGTGCCGGCGTCGCAGCCCGAGGTCGTGGACGAAGCGCGGAAGCGTGCGTCGCGCACCATCTCGGTCGGGCTCGATGGCGGTGACCTTTCGCCGGACCGCTGGTCGGTCGAGGCGGATGGGCGGGGGCTCATGACGCTCGGCGGCGTCGAGGTCCGGCTGCCGCTCCGCGGCGTGCACAATCTGCGGAATGCGCTCCTCGCGTTCGGCGTCGCGCGGGAGCTCGGTGTCGCCGATGCGGAGGCCGCGCGCGTCATCGCCGAGATGCCGGTGCCGCCGATGCGCTCGAACGTCGAGCAGCACGGGCGCGCGACGCTGATCAACGATGCCTACAACTCCAACCCCGGCTCGGCGCGCGCGGCGATCGAGCTGCTCGAGCATGCGGGGAAGGGACGCCAGCGCGTCGCCGTGCTGGGGACTATGCTCGAGCTCGGGCCGACGACGCCGCAGCTGCACGAGGACGTCGCGCGCGCGGCGCTCGACGCCGGCGTCGAAATTGTCGCCGGTATCGGAGAGTTCTCATCGGCGCTCGGCCGTATCGCGCCGGGGGATTCGCGCGTCATCAGGGCTGACGACGTCGAAGCGCTGTGGCAGACGCTCGCGTCGCGCCTTGCGCCGGACGCCGTTATTCTGTTGAAGGGTTCGCGCGGGATGCGGCTCGAGCGGTTGGTCGCACCGATCTCGGAATGGGCGCAGACCCGCGCCTCCACCTAAGCGAGACACGCGTTGCTCTATCATTTCCTGTTTCCGCTCGCACGAGAGTTCCGGGTCTTCAACGTCTTTCAGTACATCTCGCTCCGCGCCGTCGGCGCGGCGGTGACTGCGCTGATCCTGACGTTCATCTTCGGCCCGATCTTCATGCGGGCGCTGCGGCGTCAGTCGGTCAACCAGGTCGTGCGCGAAGGGACCCCGGAGTCGCACGCGGGCAAGGGCACGACGCCGACGATGGGCGGCATCATC
>CBHWBX010000675.1:0-1602 GCA_966111935.1 uncultured Gemmatimonadaceae bacterium | reverse complement strand
TCCTGCCGTCGCGCGCCGTCCAGGGGACGATCAGCGCGAACATCGTGAATCTCCCGTGGGACGTCGCGCTCAAGGAGATTATGAATGCGAACGGCTATGACGTCACGGTGAATCCGGACGGCGTCATCGTCATCGACACGTTCGAAAACATCGCCGCGCGCCAGTCGACGATTCCGCTCCAGACGCGCACGGTGCGCCTCAACTACGCTCGCGCGAGCGCGGTGCAGCAGATGGTGACGGTCCGCCTCACCCGCGCCTGCCCGCAGGCGGCGCAGCCCGCGGCCGCGGCGCCGAACCCGGTGGTCCCCGGCGGTGCGATGACGTCGCCGGCGAATCCGCAGCCGGCGGGACCGTCGATCAACACCGTACAGAGCCTGTCGTGCGCGCAGCGCGGCGCGGTCGTCGCCGACACGATCACGAACAGCGTCGCGATCACCGACGTGCCGTCGGCCCTCGATGACCTCGAGCGCTACGCGCGCTCGCTCGACATCCGCCAGCCGCAGGTGAACATCAAGGCGAAGATCATCCTCGTCGATCGCACGCAGCTCGAGGGACTCGGCGTCCGCTACGACCTCGGCTCGCAGCAGCAGTTCTTCAACGACATCATCCCGCGCACCGACTCGCTCGGCCGCGTGCTCACGACGTCGGGCCAGATCCTCCTTGGCGGCAACACCGTCTCGGCGATCGCCAACGCCGCCGCGCACGTCCCGACGCCGGCGCTCTCGCTCGTCTTCTCGACGGCGATGGGCAACTACGATTTCACGACCTTCCTCGAGGCGCTGCAGCAGCGCACACTCCTCGACGTGCAGGCCGAGCCGAGCGGCACGGTGCTGAACAACCGCACCGTGAACCTCACGGCGGGTGTGGAAGTCCCCGTTCGCGTCGTCGACATCGGAACGAGCGTCGCGTCGCAGACGACCACCGCGCCGCGCGCGGCGGTGAGCTTCCGTCAGACCGGCATCATCCTTCAGGTGACGCCGCAGATCACGGCGAACCGGCAGATCCAGATGAAGGTCCACGTCGAGAACTCGTCGGTACAGTTCCAGGCGAGCGACGTCGGCGCCGTGTTCCCGAAGCAGAGCGTGGATAACGAGATGCTCGTCGCCGACGGCGAGACGATGGTCGTCGGCGGACTCACGCAGACGGAAATCAACCAGACCAAGACGGGCCTGCCGCTCCTCGTCGATCTCCCGATCGTCGGGCATCTGTTCGGTGTGACCAACCGCACGGAGTCGAAGCGCGACCTGCTCATCTTGATCACGCCGCACATCATCGATGAAGGCGCGATGCCCGATTCGGGTCGTCCGTAAGCGGTGAGAGGAGCTTTCATGCATCGTTCCACATTCGTCCGACTCACGGCGCTCGCCGCCGGCGTCGCGATCGTTGCGAGCTGCGACTCGCGTCTCTCGACGTCGCCGGTCATCGCCGGCTCCTCGTCGAGCAACGGCGGATCATCGAGCAGCACCAAGGGCAAGGGCCCGACGATCACCATCGACACGCCGTCCACCGGTGCGCTCGCGAACATCGGCGACTCGATCCTCGTCGTCATGCGGCTGCACGATGACAAGGCGCTCACGTCGGCGTCGATCGTCGGTCTCAAGC
>CBHWBX010000674.1:0-1606 GCA_966111935.1 uncultured Gemmatimonadaceae bacterium | reverse complement strand
CTTCCTGAGGTCGTACGTGCATCTCGCGCACGACTGCCACGTCGGCGACGGCGTGATCATCTCGAACGGGACGCAGCTCGCCGGACACGTGACGATCGACGACAAGGCGATCGTGAGCGGCCTCGTGGCCGTTCACCAGTTCGCGACGATCGGCCGCTACAGCTTCATCGGCGGCTGCTCGCGCGTGGCCAAGGACGTGCCGCCGTACGTGAAGGCGGTCGGCAACCCGATCAAGCTGTACGGCTTGAACAGCGTCGGTCTCGAGCGGAACGGCTTTCCGGAGGACGTGCGGCGCGAGCTGAAGCGCGCGTACCGCCTGTTCTTCAAGTCGGAGCTCAACCTGTCGCAGGCGCGCGAGCGCGCCGACAAGGAGCTGCATCCGTTCGACGAGATCAAGGAATTCCTGGCGTTCTTCGAGCGCAGCGATCGCGGGTCGGTGGTCTGATGGCGGTGAAGATCGGAGTGATCGGAGCTGGGGCGCTCGGCTTCCATCACACGCGCATCCTGCGCGACGTGCCGGGCGCGGAGCTGGTCGGATTCCACGACGCGAACCCCGAGCGCGCGGCGAAGGTGAGCGCGGAGCTGGGAGTGGCGTCGTTCGCCTCGCTCGACGAGCTGCTCGACAAGGTCGATGCGGTCAGCGTCGTCGTGCCGACGCCGTTCCATCACAAGGTGGCGGCGCCGGCGCTCGAGCGCGGGCTGCACGTGCTGATCGAGAAGCCGATCGCGGCGACGATCGAAGAAGCGGACTCGCTGCTCGCGATCGCGAAGCGCACCGGCGCGGTCGTGCAGATCGGCCACGTCGAGCGGTTCAACCGCGCGGTGCGCGCGGCGCTGCCGTACGTCGAGCAGCCGCGGTTCATCGAGAGCGACCGGCTCGCGCCATTCAATCCGCGCGGCTCGGACGTCGCGGTGGTGCTCGACCTGATGATCCACGACATCGATCTCGTGCGCACGTTCGTCGGGGGCGCGGTGTCGTCGGTGTCGGCCGTCGGCGTGCCGGTGTTGACGCCGTTCCCGGACATCGCGAATGCGCGCATCACGTTCGAGTCGGGCGCGGTCGCGAACATCACGGCGAGCCGGGTGTCGCGCGAGCGGATGCGCAAGCTGCGCATCTTTCAGCAGAGCGGCTACATCTCGCTCGACCTCGCCGCGGGGACGGGCGAGTTCTACCGGCTGAAACGCGACGTCGACGTGGCCGCGATCGTGCGCGAGGCGCCGAACACGCCGGCGCTCGAATCGCTCGTCGAGCGAATTCCGGTCGAGGCGCCGGAAGGCGAGCCGCTGCGGCTCGAGCTCGAGGCGTTCGTGAAGGCGGTCGCCGGCGAAGCGCCGATTCCGGTCACCGGTGCCGATGGTCGTGAGGCGCTCGCGGTGGCGCTGACGATCGTGAACGACATCGAACGTTCGCTGCCGCATCTCGCCGGCGCGGGCGCGGCGCAGGCGACGCGTCGTGCGTGAGATCCTCTTCGTCGCCGGAGAAGCCTCCGGCGACTCGCACGCCGCGGGAGTCGCGCGCGCGCTCACCCCGCAGCGTGTGACCTACAAGCTCACCCGCGGCGGCGGCGACCAGATGCCCCATGCCGGCGTCGAGCGGATAGAGCAC
>CBHWBX010000673.1:0-1607 GCA_966111935.1 uncultured Gemmatimonadaceae bacterium | reverse complement strand
CCGACGGCGATGAACGCGGTGCGGTCGATGTTCGCCGCCGACCCGAGCGAGGCCACGGTCTCGGCGAGTGCGACCGAAGCGCCGCCGTGCAGGATCCCGAACGGCTGTCGGGTGCGCTCGTCGACCGGCATCGTCGCCACGACCCGCGCCGGGGTCAACTCGAGCACTTCGATGCCGAGACTTTGAGCGAGGCCGCGCCGTGCGAGCGGACGCAGCTCGTCGTCGTGCAGGGGAACGGATTCGGGCGTCATGCGTCTAATCTCCCACGCCCGACAAGACCGGGCTTTTCACGGCTCGACTTTTCACTCGACTGGCGCGAGGTTTTCTGCGCACGCAGATGGGCGCTGGGAAATTCACGGCGGAGCTCGAAACGGCGATGGAAGACGCGAAGGAACAGCGGAACGCTGCTGTCGCCAGTGAAGAGCGGATGCGCCTGCTCGACGAAGCCGGACGGATCCTCGCCTCGTCGCTCGACTACGAGACGACCGTCGCCGCCGTCGCTCGCCTGGCGGTCCCGAGATTCGCCGACTGGGCCGGCGTCGACGTCGTCGTCGACGGCGAGATCCGGCAGCTCGCGGTCGCGCACGTCGATCCGCGCAAGGTCGAGTGGGCGCGCGAGCTGAGCCGAAAGTATCCGGACGACCCGGCGGCTCCGACCGGGGTGCCCGCGGTGATCCGCACGGGGAAGCCGCGCCTCACCTCGACCGTTACCGACGCGATGCTCGCCGAGATGGCGGTGGACGCCGAGCATCTGCGCATGCTCCGCGAGATCGGCGTCTACTCGGTCGTCATCGTCCCGATGATCGCGCGCGACCAAGTGCTCGGCGCGATGACGCTCGTGAGCTCCAATCCCGCGCGCCACTACGACCAGAGCGACGTCTCGCTGATGATGGAGCTGGCGCGCCGCGCGGCGATGGCGATCGACAACGCGCGCCTCTATCGCGCCGCGCTCGTCGCCAACGAGTCGAAGGCGGCCTTCCTCGCGACGATGAGCCACGAGCTGCGCACGCCGCTCACCGCGATCATCGGCTACGAGGAGCTGCTCGCCGACGGGATTCCCGGACCGGTCAACGAGACGCAGAAGCAGCAGCTCCAGCGCATCAAGGTGAGCGCGATGCAGCTCCTCTCGCTGATCGACGAGATCCTGCTGTTCGCGCGCGTCGACGCCGGGCGCGAGACGGTGCGCATCGAGCCAGTCGTCGCCAAGGGCGTGATCGACGATGCGATCGCGACCGTGCGGCCGAGCGCCGAGGATCGCTCACTGACGATCACGCGCGACGGCGTCGATCCGTCGCTCATGCTGAAGACCGACCAGGCGAAGCTCCGGCAGATGCTCGTCAACCTCATCGCCAACGCCGTGAAGTTCACGGTGAAGGGCGGGGTGACGGTGCGCGCTCGCGGGCAGGACGACACCGTGGTCTTCGAGGTCGAGGACACCGGCATCGGGATCACGCCCGAACAGATGAAGCACCTCTTCGACCCGTTCTGGCAGGCCGACCAGGTGACGACGCGTCAGGTCGGCGGGAGCGGGATCGGGCTCGCCGTCACGAAGAGGCTCGCCAACCTCCTCGACGGCGACATCACCGTCGAGAGCCGGCCGCGGGGGG
>CBHWBX010000672.1:0-1607 GCA_966111935.1 uncultured Gemmatimonadaceae bacterium | reverse complement strand
CTCGCTCGACATCGAGAGCATCGAGATCGTGAAGGGCGCCGCGGGTGCGTCGCTCTACGGGTCGCGCGCCGCGAACGGCGTGATCCAGATCCGCACGGCGCGCGGCGCCGGACTGCGGTCGGGACAGACGCAGTTCACCTTCCGCTCCGAGTACGGCGGAAGCTCGATGAGCCACGACGTTCCGCGCGCACAGTATCACTTCTATCAGACGAATGCGGCCGGACAGTACGTCAACGCCGCCGGTGCCGTCGTCAGCCGCGACAACCGCGTCGCGCGTCCCGCCGCGAGCCGCTTCCAGGACGTCGCGTACGTCGATCCCATCTACAACCCGGTGAAGGAGCTCTTTCATCCGGGCGGCTTGATGACGAACTCGTTCACGATCGCGCAGAACGGCGACAAGACGAACTTCCTCACCACGGTCTCGAACCAGTCGCAGGACGGCGTGATTCGCGACCACGGCGCCTACAAGCGCACCGACTTCCGGATCAACCTCGATCACCGCCCGCGCGAGGACGTACAGTTCTCGGTGAGCGCGTACCACGCGCGCTCGACGCGCGAAGAGCTCGACGACAACACGTTCTTCAACCTCACGGCCACCGCGCCGGACGTGAACCTGCTCCAGCCGGATCCGGACGGCACGAAGTACATCTTCCAGCCGGATCCCGCGGGCGTGCATCCGAGCCCGCTCTACATGGCGGAGACGGAAAAGAACCAGACGGAACGCGTTCGCACGCTCGGCAGCACGACGCTCCGCTACACGCCGCTGTCCTGGCTCTCGGTCGACGCGAACGCGAGCTACGACCGGTGGGACCGCAATCAGACCTTCTTCATCAACCGCGGCGTGAAGACGGAGAACCAGGCAACGGGTGATCCGGGCTCGCTGACGCTGCGCAACAACTTCACGAGCGCGCTGAACGCGTCGGGCTCCGTGAACCTGCTCAAGGATTTCGGCAAGCTCACCGCGCGCACGACGGCGCGCGCGCTCGTCGAGCGGCAGTCCGACGCCACCGAGACGGGCACGGGAACGAACTTCGCCGTCTCCGGCGTGCAGCGTCTCGACGCGGCGCTCTCGAGAACGAGCTCGTCGTCGAAGTCGGACATCCGCTCCGAGGGCTACTTCTTCACCGCGGGCGCCGACTACGACAGCCGCATCATTCTCGACGGCCTCGTTCGTCGCGACGCGAGCTCGCTGTTCGGACCGGGCGAGCAGTGGCACACCTACTACCGCGGCAGCGCGGCGTATCGCATGGCGCAGGAAAGCTGGTGGCCGTTCAAGCGCATCGGCGAGTTCAAGCTGCGTGCGTCGCAGGGCACCGCGGGCACGCGCCCCGATTTCGCCGACCAGTACGAGACCTACACGATCAGCTCGAACGGTACGCTCGCGAAGTCCGCGCTCGGCAATCGCTTCCTCAAGCCCGAGACGGCGCGCGAGACGGAGTTCGGTCTCGACATGATCATGGACAACCGGTACTCGCTCCAGGTCTCGCAGGTGTTCACGCGCACGACCGACGAGCTGGTGCAGGTGCCGCTTCCGGGCGCGATCGGCTTCACGACGCAGTGGCAGAACGCCGGCACGGTCGTCGGCCGCACGCTCGAAGCCACTTTCG
>CBHWBX010000671.1:0-1610 GCA_966111935.1 uncultured Gemmatimonadaceae bacterium | reverse complement strand
GCGTGTCCCCCCATCCATCGCCCGCCCCCCCCCCCCCCCCCCAAAATCCGCGTTTTCTCTTTTCCTCGAATTCGGTCCTCATGCCGCGCGACGTTTTCCACGCATTCGCGAGCTTCGGCCTTTCGTTCGCGGGATTCGGCAGTTCTTTTGACGAGGAGTGTCTTCGACCATGGAGGCGTACGTGACACGCATGCTCCGACCCACGGTTGTCCTCGGTATCGCAGTGAGCGCGGCCTGTCGCGCGCAGCACCCGACGGGACCTGCCGCCCGCTCACCCAATCCCACGCCCGTCGACAACGCCGTCCGCGTCGAAGTGGTCGCGCAAGGGCTGCGCAATCCGTGGGGGCTCGCCATGCTCCCCGACGGACGCATGCTCGTCACCGAGAAGGGCGGCACGCTGCGGATCGTCGGGCGTGACGGGCGGGTGTCGGCGCCACTCAGCGGCGTGCCCGCCGTCGATGCGTCCGGCCAGGGCGGTCTGCTCGACGTCACGCTCGACCCCGATTTCGCGACGAATCAGCTCGTGTACCTCTCGTTCTCCGAGCCGGGGACCGGCGGCACCGCCGGAACGGCCGCGCTGCGCGGACGACTCGGTGCGTCGGGCCTCGAGGACGTGAAGGTGATCTACCGCCAGGACCCGAAGGTCGTCGGTGGAAACCACTACGGCTCGCGCATCGTGTTCGCGCGCGACGGCACGCTGTTCATCACGCAGGGCGAACGCTTCGCGTATCGCGATCAGGCGCAGCAGCTCGGGAGCCTGCTCGGGAAGATCGTGCGCGTGAACCGCGACGGCACGGTGCCCGCGAACAATCCCTTCATCGGACGCTCCGGCGTCCGTCCGGAGATCTGGTCGTACGGCCACCGCAACGTCGAAGCGGCGGCGTTGCATCCAGAGACCGGACAACTGTGGACGGTCGAACATGGCGCGGCCGGCGGTGACGAGCTCAATCACCCCGAAGCCGGGAAGAACTACGGTTGGCCGGTGATCACCTACGGTCTCGACTACAACGGCAGCAAGATCGGCGTCGGAACGGCGAAGGAAGGGATGGAGCAACCGGTCTATTACTGGGATCCGGTGATCGCGCCGTCGGGGATGATCTTCTACACGGGCGACAAGTTTCCCGCGTGGCGAAACAACATCTTCGTCGGCGGGCTCGCGTCGAACGCGCTCGTGCGGCTCGAGCTGCGCGACGGGCGCGTCGTGAAGGAAGAGCGGTACCTGCACGACCTCCACGAGCGCATTCGTGACGTCGCGCAGGGAATCGACGGCTACATCTACGTGATCACCGACAACTCGGCGGGCCGCATCCTGCGCGTCCTTCCGCCTCAGTCGTAACGCAGGGCTTCGACCGGGTCGACCTTTGCCGCGCGGCGCGCCGGTACCCAGCTCGCGACGAGCGCGATCGCGATCAGGAGCAGCGATACGCCGGCGAAGCTCGGCACGTCGAACGGCGACACGCCGAAGAGCATCGTGCGCAGGAAGCGCGTGACGATGAGCGCGCCGGCAAGGCCGATCGAGACGCCGATCCCGCCGAGCCGCGCGCCCTGCGCGACGATCAGCCGCAGCACGTCGGCGCGTTGCGCGCCAAGCGCGACGCGCACGCCGATCT
>CBHWBX010000670.1:0-1644 GCA_966111935.1 uncultured Gemmatimonadaceae bacterium | reverse complement strand
ACCTGCTCTTCGAAGGACTCGCGGACGGGCAGACGCCGGGCAAACGCGTGATGCGCATTCGTACGGTGCGCGACGGCGGGTATTCGGTCGGGTTCGCGGCGTCGGCGGTGCGCAATCTCATGCGGCTCGTCGACCTTCAGCCGGTCTTCACCTATGCGGTCGGCATCACGTCGGTCGCGCTGTCGAAATCCGGCAAGCGATTGGGCGACATCGTCGCGGGAACGATCGTCGTGCGCGAGACGCTCGTGTCGCATCCGGGGATCGCCGCCGCACGCGCGGAGCCGGCCCCGAGCACGACGCGCGCGGCCGCGCTTCTCACCGACCCGGAGCTCACGCTCCTGCGCCGATGGGCGGACCGTAGGGAGACGCTCACGCCGTCACGTCGCGCCGAGCTCACCTGGCAGGTCGCCGGACGCGTCGCCCACGCGCTCCCTACGGATACCGAGCCGAGCGAGACGCGACTGCTCGCACTGCTCTCGAGCGAGCGCGCCGCGCGCGAACAGGGCGCGGCGGGGCGCGGTGCGGTCGGCGCGAACCGTGAACGATACGCGATCGTCGCCACGAGCTCGCCCCGCTGGATCGCCTTCGCCGCGCGCCTCGCCGAAGCGCAGCGACGCGGGCTCAAGTCACTCGGCGAGAGCGGCGTGCGCAGCTTCGTCGCCGAGTATCGCGCACTCGCCGCCGATCTGGCGCGACTGCAAACCGCCGAGCGCGGCGCGGTGAGCGACGAATCGTTCTACCTCAGCCGGCTCGTCGCCGGTGCGCACAACTTGATCTATCGCGATCGACGCAGCACGCTGCGCGACGTCTTCCGGTTCATCGCGATCGACGTCCCGACCGAAGTGCGCCGCTCCTTCCGCCCGATCTTTCTCGCGGCGCTGTTTCTCTTCGGACCGGCGGCGATCGCCTACACCGCGGTCGTGCGCGATCCCTCGGTCGCGGCGGTGTTCATCCCGACGCAGATGCTCGATCGCGCGGAGAACGGCGTGCTGCGCGCGCGGCGCGGCGAGGGGTACATCCCCGATCCGCAGATGTTCCGTCCCGTGCTCGCGACGCAGATCATCTCGAACAACGTACAGGTGACGATCGCGACGTTCGCGGCGGGCATCACCGCGGGGATCGGAACGCTCTTCCTGCTCGTGATGAACGGCGTCTCACTCGGCGGCGTGCTCGGTCTGTACGTCTCGAAGGGGATTGGTGCGCTGCTGCTCGCGTTCGTCGCGCCGCACGGCGTGCTCGAGCTGTCGGCGATCTGCATCGGCGCCGGCGGCGGGCTGCTGATCGCCGCGGCGATGCTTCTCCCCGGCGCTCGCACGCGGCGGCGCGCGCTCGCCGAGAACAGCCGGCGTGCGATGTATCTGATGGCCGCGGCGACGTTGTTCCTGCTCGTCGCCGGAACGCTCGAAGGAATGGTGTCGCCGATTCCCTACTGGCCGCTCTCGCTCAAGCTGATCGTCTCGGCGATCACGCTCGTGTTGATGGTCGCCTATCTGCGCGGTGGCGCGCGCGCACAACACCCCGCGCGCCATGATCTCGAGGTAACCGGTGAAGACGGCCGCGGCCCACCGCCCCGCGACCACGCTGTCGGCGGCCATCCGCACCGCAAGCGGCAACAACAAGGACTCGTTCAGTTCAGCCGACCAG
>CBHWBX010000669.1:0-1646 GCA_966111935.1 uncultured Gemmatimonadaceae bacterium | reverse complement strand
TGGACCGACGTCACGCCGAAGGACATGGCGAAGTTCACGCGCATCTCGAGCATCGACGCGTCGAAGTTCGGTGAGTGCATCGCCTACGTGGCCGCCAACCGCTACCAGCTCGACGACGATCGCCCGTATCTCTGGAAGACGACGAACTGCGGCACGAGCTGGACGCGGATCGACAACGGAATCGCCGCCGACGAGTTCACGCGCGTCGTGCGCGAGGATCCGGCGAAGCGCGGCCTCCTGATCGCCGGCACCGAGCGCGGCGCCTGGTTCTCGAAGGACGACGGCGCGCACTGGCAGTCGCTCCGCCTCAACCTGCCGTACGTCCCCGTGCACGACCTCACCTTCAAGCAGGGTGACGTCATTCTCGCCACGCACGGCCGCGGCTTCTACATCATGGACGACATCACCACGCTCGAGCAGATGACCGACGCGGTGATGGCGAGCAACGCGCACCTCTTCAAGCCGCGCGATCAGTATCGCCTCGCGAGCGGCGGCGGCTTCGGCGGCGGTCGCGGTGGCTTCGGCGGCGCGGCGCAGCAGGTCACGCCGGAGAATGCGCCGGCGAAGCCGACGGGCCAGAACCCGCCGTCGGGCGTCGTGATCCAGTACTGGCTCAAGAACGGCAACGAGAACGTCAGCCTCGACCTCCTCGATGCGACGGGCAAGCTCATTCGCTCGTACACGAGCAAGGCCGACACGACCAATCGCAACGCGAACGCCAACGCGGGTGGTGACGAAGGCTTCTTCGCCCCGCCGCCGCCGGCGCGCGTCGCCAACAAGAAGGGCGTGAACACCTTCCTTTGGAACATGCGCTATCCGGACGCGTCGAGCTTCCCGGGCATGATCCTCTGGGCGGCGAACGTCACCGGACCGCTTGTGCCCCCGGGCTCGTACAAGATCCGCATGAACGTCGACGGCAAGCCAATCGCAACCGAAACGTTCAAGATCCTCCCCGACCCGCGCATCAAAGCGACGCTGGCCGAGTGGGACGCGCAGTCGAAGCTCGCGCTCCAGGTGCGTGATCGCTTCTCCGAAGCGAACGACGCCGTGAGCGAGATCCGCCGCCTCAAGACGGAGCTCAATGACCGTCAGTCGAAGATGCCCGCCGCGCAGCTCGGCGCCTTCTCCGCACTGGCCGGCGCGTTCAGCACGGGGCTGAGCGAAGTCGAGGACTCGCTCTATCAGACGAAGAACCGCAGCGGCCAGGATCCGCTCAACTACCCGATCCGCCTCAACAACCGCATCGGTGCACTGATGGGCGTGATCTCGAGCGCCGACGGCTCGCCGACGAAGCAGTCGTACGACGTCTACACGGTTGTCTCGAAGGAGCTCACGGTTCAGCAGAAGAAGCTGAAGGACCTGATCACGGTGAACCTGCCGAAGATCAACGCGATGCTTCGCGCGGCTGGTTTGAAGGAGATCGAGAATCCTGGGCCGATCTCGTAACGGCAACAGCAACAGCTTCAACGCAGAGGACGCAGAGACGCAGAGGTCCGCAGAGGAACTGCTGAAAGAGCGACAACTGCCTTGAAATGGGAACGGCGACTCCGAGAACTGGAGTCGCCGTTCTTTTTTATTCATTCTTTTTGTTCTTTAGCCGTTTGCAGTCCTCTGCGGCCCTCAGCGTCTCCGCGTCTCTGCGGTGC
>CBHWBX010000668.1:0-1652 GCA_966111935.1 uncultured Gemmatimonadaceae bacterium | reverse complement strand
TTTTGCGAGGCGACGAAGCCCGCATCGATGCGCCGGCCGAGGACGAGCGATCCGAGCGTGAAGCCGTCCTGCACCACCGGATACACCGCGACTTCGACGTAGCCCGAATCGGTGCGCAGCGCGGCCATCGCGCCGCTGTCCGCCGGCGCGCTCGGATCGAGCGCGTGGCGCACGGCGGCGAGGTTGAAGAGACTCGTCCCGCCGGCGACGGACAACCCGCGTCCGGCGCTCGCGACGACGCGTCCGGAATCGTCGGTGGCGATCAGGAGATCGGCGTCGGCGCTCGGCAGGAAGCTCTCGAGCGCGTCGGCGGTGGTCCGCACCGAGCCCCCGTTCGTCGTGCCCGCGTTGCGATCCTGCTGATACGTGCTGAGCGCGGCGCGGAACTGCGGCGCTTCGGCGATCACCGACGCGACGAAGACCAGCTGCGCGGCATCGCGGTTCTGGAGCTCCTTGATCGTGCGCTGATTGCGCGCGAGCTGTCCGGCGAAGACGGCGCGGGTGTTCGCGCGCACCGTTCCGTCGAGCGCGAGCAGCGCGACGACGACGACGGCCGCCGTGACGACCGCGCCGAGGACCGCGAGCTTGAACCCGAGCGAGCTCCGACGCAGTCGATCGAAGATCGGCGTGCTCATGGCCGCGCCGGACCGCCCTGCGGGAGCGGGATATTGAAGTCGACCGTAGTCGACTGCCCGGCGGCGACGTGGATCTTGCGCGTGATCGGGCGAATCCGTTCGTGCCAGCCGACGATCGTGTAGTCCCCTTCGGGGACGTCGTCGATCGAGAAGCGGTGCGCGTCGTCGGGCGACGCGAAGAACGGATTGGCGAGGACGAGAACGACGGCACTCATATCCGAATGAATGTGGCAGAACACCTGAACAGTTCCTGCCTTGTCGAACGTCCACGATTTGGACGCGCCTTTCGGATAGCGTCCGAGGTCGAAGCCTCCCTTCCCGGCGGCGGCGGAGAGGGAGAAGACGTTGTGATAGACGTCGTCGTCGTTCGGGAAGTCGACTGTCGTGCCCTGCACGATCGGGAGGACATGCGGCGCGAAGCGCTCGTCGTGCTGCGAGATCGAGACGCGGCGCGGCGCTGCGGGGGTGCTGCCCGTCGATCCGGCGAGGGTGATGCCGGTCGGCGGTCCCTCGAGATAGATGACGACGTTCTTCAGCTCGGCGGCAATCGCATCCTTCGGCGGCGCCGGCGGAGTCGATCCCGATCCCGGTTCGGCGTAGATGCGGAACTGGGGGCGTCGGGTGGAGAGGGCGGTCGAGATCTCGACCGTTCCCTGGATCCGCCCGGTCGCGCGCGCGGGTTCGACGGGCCGTGGCGCGATCGGCGACGGCGCGAGCCAGGAGGCGGCGAGGAGGGCGACGAGCGTTGTCGGGAGGACGGGATTCACACCAGCAACCTTGCTCAGGCGCGCATGGAAAACAACCGAGAGGGAGACGAAGGGGAGCGAGAAAAGGACACGGAGGAACGCACAAAGCCCCGGCAGCCAGAGGCTACCGGGGCAGAGTGTTTGTATATGAGAATCGAGTGTGTGTCGTGTGTGGCTGCGACTTACGAACGCTTTCCGACCACGGCTCCGAAGAGGGGTCTTACTCGCGATCCGTTAAGGAGGTGATCCAGCCGCAGGTTCCCCTACGGCT
>CBHWBX010000667.1:0-1653 GCA_966111935.1 uncultured Gemmatimonadaceae bacterium | reverse complement strand
CCCGCCTTCGACGACGATCGTGAAGCGGCGATCGATCGCGCCCGGCTCACCGGGGCGCTCGCGGTCGTTTCGATCGGCGAATCGATCGCCGCCGCCGAGCGCGCGTCGACGATCGCCGCGGCTCACCCGGATTTCGTGTTCTTCACCGCCGGCGTCCATCCGCACGACGGTGCCGATTTCGACCCGAGCCGCGACCCCGGCGCGATCCGTTCGCTCGTCGCGCGCGGGGCCGTCGCGATCGGCGAGTGCGGCCTCGATTATCACTACGATCATTCGCCGCGCGACCTCCAGCGCCGCGCGTTCTCGACCCAGCTCGCGCTCGCCAAAGAGCTCGATCGCCCGGTCGTCGTGCACACCCGCGAGGCCGAGGACGACACCCGCGCGATGGTCGTCGAGGCTGGGCAGGCCGGAGTACGCGGCGTCCTCCATTGCTACACCGGGTCGCACGCGCTCGCCGAAGCGGCGCTGTCCGTCGGGTGGTACGTCTCGTTCAGTGGGATCGTGACGTTCAAGAAGTGGACGGACGACGCCCTGGTGCGGCTGGTCCCCGACGACCGCCTGCTCGTCGAGTCGGATTCCCCCTATCTCGCCCCCGTTCCAAACCGAGGGAAGCGGAACGAGCCCGCTTGGGTTAGCTTCACCGTCGCGCGCGTTGCCGCTGCCCGCGGCGCCGAGCCCTCCGCGCTCGGTCTCCTGACGTCGCGCAACGCGATTCGCTTTTTTTCCCTTCCACTGAATCCGGAGAGCATGACGTGAGCGTGAAGATCGTGCACACCGACAAGGCGCCTGCCGCCATCGGTCCGTATTCGCAGGGCGCCGTCGTCAACGGGCTGCTGTTCACCGCTGGACAGATCGGGCTCGATCCCGCGACCGGCCAGGTCGTGCCGGGCGACGTCGTCGCCCAGACCGAGCAGGTGATGAAGAACCTCGCCGCGGTCATCGCGACGGTGAACGCGACGTGGAAGGACGTCGCCAAGACGACGATCTTCCTGCACGACATGAACGACTTCCCGCGCGTCAACGAGGTGTACGGCAAGGCCCTCGGCGAAGCGCGTCCCGCCCGCTCGACCGTGCAGGCGGCCGCGCTCCCGCGCGGCGTGCTCGTCGAGATCGAAGCGATCGTCGCCGTTCCCTGAGTGTCGCACGCCCCGCGAACCGTTCGCGGGGCGTTTCGTATCACTACGTTTCACCATCATGAGCAAAGACGCGGACCGCACCACCACGCGCGAAGAGCTGTTCCGCCTCACGGCGTTCGCTCGCTGCGCGGGTTGAGCCGCCAAGTTAGGTCCGGGTGACCTAACGCGCGCGCTCAGTGGAGTCCCCGTTCGAACGGATCCTCGCCTCATCGTGGGGCGTGAAACGTTCGATGACGCGGGGATCTTTGTGCTGTCCGATGATCTCGCGCTCGTGCAGACCGTCGACTTCTTCGCGCCGATCGTCGACGATCCGTATCTGTTCGGACAGATCGCCGCCGCGAACGCGCTCTCCGACGTCTACGCGATGGGCGGCGAGCCGATGACCGCGCTCAATATCGTCGGATTCCCATCGGGCAAGCTGCCGCTCGAGGTGCTGACCGACATTCTGCGCGGTGGCCAGGACAAGGTTCACGAAGCGGGGGCGCTCGTCGTCGGTGGGCACAGCATCATCGACGAG
>CBHWBX010000666.1:0-1661 GCA_966111935.1 uncultured Gemmatimonadaceae bacterium | reverse complement strand
AGAAACACGAAGATCGACACCTACATCGCCGGCACGCCCGAATGGGCGCAACCCATCCTCACGAGCATTCGCGACACCGTGCACGCCGCCTGTCCCGACGCCGAGGAGGAGCTGAAGTGGAGTCGCCCCGCTTTCATGTATCAGGGCAAGATCCTCGCGGGGATGGTCGCGTTCAAACAGCATGCGGCCCTGTACTTCTGGAACGGGGGGCAGATCGTGACCGACCGCTCGAACACCGGCAACGGCGCGGCGTCGCAGTTCGGACGTCTCACGAGCCTGAAGGATCTGCCGCCGAAGAAGACCATCACCGCCTACGTGAAGAAGGCGATGGCGCTGATCGATTCGGGGGAGAAGCCCGCACGCGCGCCGGCGAAGAAGCGTCCAACGCTCCCGGCGCCGGATTACTTCATGGCCGCGCTCAGGAAGAACAAGAAGGCGCTCGCCGCCTTCGACGCATTCAGCCCCAGCCATCGTCGCGAATACATCGAGTGGATCACCGACGCAAAGACCGATGCGACGCGTGATAAACGAGTGGCGCAGGCGATCGAGTGGATGGCCGAAGGGAAGCCGCGCAATTGGAAGTACATGGGCGCGAAATCCTGATCGAATCCTTAGGGGAATTCCCCGGGTAACGCGGGGCGGCGCCGGACTGTACCTTAGCGTACCATGCGGTCAGACGACGCCACCGATGAGCTCGCGGCGGCCTTGCTCGAGAGCCAGGCGCGCTTCCGCGTCGTCGCCGATCTCGTCCCCGATCTGATCTGGGAGAGCCAGGTCGATGGGTCGGCGCGTTGGTACAACGCGCGATGGTACGCGTACACCGGGCAGACGGCCGAGGAGGCGGTCGGACTCGGATGGACCGACGTCGTTCATCCCGACGATCGCGCGCGGGCGATGGCGCATTACATCCGGGCCGGCGAGCGCGGCGAGCTGCTCGTGCACGAGCTCCGCATTCGTCGCCACGACGGCGCCTATCGCTGGTTCCTCGTGCGCGCCGAGCCGCAGCGCGACGACGTCGGGCGCCTGACACGCTGGTTCGGCGCGGCGACCGACATTCACGCGCAGCGCATGGCGCTCGGCGAAGCTGAGCGACTGGCCGCCGAGCGCGCCGCCGAGCGCGATGTCCTGCGGCGACAGCTCGCCGAGGCGGAGGAAGCGGAGCGTCGGCGTCTCGCGCGCGAGCTGCACGATCAACTGGGACAGCAGCTCACCGCGATCGGTCTCGGGCTGGACGACGCGCTTCGGCTGGCGGCGACGAACGACGATGCGCCCGCGCGCTCGGAAACCCCGCTGCTCCGCCGCCTGTCACAGCTGCGCGCCCTCGCCGGCGACATGACGGCCGGCGCACGGTACCTCGCACTCGAGTTGCGCCCGCCGGAGCTCGACGACATGGGGCTCGAGAGCGCGATCGAGACCTACGTCGCGGAGTGGAGCGCGCGGTACGAGATCACCGCGGACGTGGCGATTCCCAGCGCGCGGCGCGGACGCATCGCCCCCGACGTCGCCTCGGCGCTCTATCGCATCACCCAGGAAGCGCTGACGAACGTCGCCAAGCACGCGCGCGCGTCGAGCGTGAGCGTCATTCTCGAGCTGCGAGAGCGTGAGGCGTTGCTCGTCGTCGAGGACAACGGACGCGGGTTCGATCCCGACGAAGTGGCGGT
>CBHWBX010000665.1:0-1675 GCA_966111935.1 uncultured Gemmatimonadaceae bacterium | reverse complement strand
GTGACGCGGCTGTTCTATCTGCGGCCGGTCGATCCGCGCACGGTGCTGTACACGGGGCTCACGCGCGACGGAACGTTCCTGATCGAAAACGGCAAGGTCACGCGCGCGATCAAGAACTTCCGCTTCAACGAATCGCCGCTGCTGATGCTCAACAACCTCGACGGCATCGGGCGCGCGGTACGCGTCGCGGGAACCGAGGCCGGCGGCGACGTGGTGATGCCGACGCTCAAGATCCGCGACTTCAACTTCACCAGCTTGTCGGACGCCGTGTAACGCTCAGGAGGACGCGGCGAGCTCGGCGTTTCCGTCCGACTGTTCGACGGGACGCGACGCTCGCCGCGTATGCTTCGGCTCGGGCGAGAGCAGCCGGAGGTACGCTTCGACTCGGCGCGCCAGCTCGTTCGGGCTGATCGGTTTGAGGATGTAGCCGTCGAACGTCGCCGTGCGGCCGAGGTCGGCGGTCGAGTCGACGCGCGCCGAAAACGCGACGAGCGGGATCGCCATCGTCTGCGGATCGGCCTTGAGGACTCGGCTCGCCTGCCAGCCATCGAGGCCCGGGAGCCCAATGTCCATCAGGACGAGCTTCGGTTGCAGGCGACGGGTCACCTCGACCGCGGCGGTTCCGCTGGTCGCCTCTTCGACCTCGTATCCATAGTGCCGAAGAATCAGCCCGTACACGCGACGGGTATCTTCGTTGTCTTCGGCGAGTACTATCAATGGCTTGGGGTTCATCCTGCTACCGTCGGGAACCGCTGGTTTCCGGGCATGAGTGCAGAAACCAGACCGCCCGTACATTACTTCGGTGACCTGCTTCACGATTTCGTAGTTACGCGACTCAGAAGCTGGTCGAGGCATCCACTGAACAGACGCACGCTGACTCTGCAACAACCCGCTCAGGCCGCTGTCCTCGATCCGAGGACCATCACTCGCGCCAAACTTGGCGACATCGACGCGTTCACTCAGATCGTGGACGCGTATTACTCGCGGTGTCTCCGATTTGCGCGCGCGATGCTGCGGAACCCTGACGATGCGGAAGACATGGTCCAGGATGCGTTCGTGCGCCTGTATCGCGCGCTGCCGCGGTACGAGGAGCGGCAGCGCTTCGAGCCGTGGCTCTTTCAGATCCTCGGCAATTGCTGCCGCACGGCGAACAGCGTCTATCATCGCGAATCGTCGCGCGCGTCCGACGACGAAGATGCGCTCGATCGCGTCGCGTCGACGGACGATCCGTCGCGGGCCGCGGAAATGGGATGGAGCGATGCGGTCCGCGGCGCGCTCGCCGAGGTGCCGGAACACAACCGAGAGATCTTCCTGTTGCATCATATCGAAGGATTCGCGTACGAAGAGATCGAGCGCATGACCGGCGTGAAGCAGTCGGCGCTCAAGATGCGAGTGAAGCGCGCCGCGGAATTCCTCCGCACGCGGCTCTCGCCGGAGATGGGGCGCGCATGAACGACGTCGAGCGCGATCCGGTCGTCCGTCGGGCGATCGACGAGCTGCGAAAGGTGCCGGCCGCCGATGCCGAGGCGATGCGTCGGGTGGTCGCGGCCGCGGCGACGGCGCGTGTCGCCCCGGCAGCGGATGATCCGATGGTGATGCATCGTCCGCGGCGCACATACCGGTGGGTGATCGGCGGGCTGGCGGCGGCAGCAGTCGTCGCGAGCGTGCTCGTGAA
>CBHWBX010000664.1:0-1692 GCA_966111935.1 uncultured Gemmatimonadaceae bacterium | reverse complement strand
GGGGGGCGGCGCTGCATAGAAGTGCCGCCCCTTTCATAATTCCCGCAACCCGCGACCCCCGACCCGCAACCCGAGAGCATTACGGAGATGTCAGACCCGTTCACTCCCTCGCAAAGTCCGCCATCGTCGCCCCGATCTGATCCATCGCCGCCTTCGCGTTGCCGCGATCGGCGCCGTTGTAGATCAGCGAGAACGCGAGCACCTCGCCGTTGCGCGCGGTGACGAAGCCGCCGAGCGCGGCGACCGTGTTCGTCGTGCCGGTCTTCGCGTGGAGGTTGCCGCGCGACGGCGTGCCGCGGCCGTGACGCTTGAGCGTGCCTGACTCGCCCTCGACCGGCAGCGCGGCGTGGAACACCGGACCCCAGTCGGCCTTGTGCGCGAAGCTGAGCAGATCGACCATCGAGCGCGCGGTGACCGAGTCGTTGAGCGACAGTCCGCTGCCGTCGGCGACGTTCACGACCGACGGCGACGTCCCGACCTTCTTCGACATGAAGTCGCGCAGGTGCGCGAGCCCGGTCTGCGCCGAGCCCTGCTGATTGAGCGCGGCATGCGCCGTCGCGCGGAAGAGCAGCTCGGCGACGATGTTGATACTCTCGCGATCCATCTCGCCGACGATCTGCGCGAGCGGCGGCGACGAGATCGCGGCGAGCTCGGTTGCATTCGGCGGCGTCGCGGCGATGCGGGTCTGGCCCTCGACGGTGATTCCCTGCTTCTGCAGCGCGGCGCGCAGGGCGCCGGCGGTGAAGAGCGCCGGATTGTCGACGACGAGCGAGTAGCGCAGCGGACCCGAGTTGCGGCCGATCGAGCCGCGTACGGCGATCGTGCCGTCGGAGCGGCGCGCGGCGCTGATGCGGCCGCCGGTGCCGCCGGACAGGGTCACGTTGTTCTCGACCGGGATCGTCGTCGTCGCCGGATCGAGCGTGACCTGGGCCTTGCCGCCGTTCGGCTGCACGACCACCCACACGAGGTTCTCGTTGAGCGAGAGCGCCGAGACGCGCGCGGCGTACGCGGCGCCGAGGTAGCTCGTCTTCCATCCGTCGGGGACCAGCTTCTCGTCGAACGCGGTCGGATCGCCGACGAGATCACCGCGCACCCGCTTCACGCCGGCGGCTGCGACTTCCTTCGCCAGCGCGTCCATCGGCTCGATGTCGTGCCAGAAGCGCGAGCTGAGCGACGGGTCGCCGACGCCGCGCAGATAGAGATTGCCGTTGAGCGTCCCGTCCGACGCGATCGGCGCGTCGCGCAGCACCGGCGTGCGGAAGGTGAAGTCCGGACCGAACCGGTCGAGGGCCACGGCGGACGTGTACATCTTCATCGTCGACGCCGGCTGCATCATCACGTCGGCGTTCTCGGCGAAGAGCGTGTCGCCGCGCGTGAGCGAGATGATCATCGCCCCCCACTTGCCCCCGCGGGTGTGGCTCGCGAGCGCCGAGTTGACGGCCGACGCCAGCGCCTCGGCGCCGTGGGTGGTCGTCCACCCCGGAGCGGCCGGCTTGCGTGCCGCGGCGCGCACCACGGGCGCCGGTTTCTTCTTCTTCGTGGTCCGCGACTGCGCATTCGCATCGACAGCGGCCACGAGCATTGACGCAGCAGCGAGCCAGGTCGCGAGACCGGCCCGGCGGAATGTCGTGTTCATGCAGAGAGGACGGGCAAGGGTGGTGCCTGATGAGGTACGGGTATCGAGGAACGGGG
>CBHWBX010000663.1:0-1696 GCA_966111935.1 uncultured Gemmatimonadaceae bacterium | reverse complement strand
CTCCTCCGCCGACGCCGACGGTTTCACCGATGCGCTCGTGCGCGCGCTCCCCGGGCTGCGCGATCATCACTGCAGCATCGGCGCGCGCGGCGGCTTCATCACCCGTCTTCGACGCGGCACCTACGCGCCGCACATCATCGAGCACGTCGCGCTCGAGCTGCAGTCGATGATCGATCACGAGGTCGGCTACGGCCGCACCCGCGGCGGCGACGTGCGCGGCGAGTACACGGTCGTGTTCGAGCATCGCCACGAGCAGGTCGGCATGCGCGCCGCGGCGCTCGCGCTCGAGATCGTGCAGCGCGCCTTCTGTGGCACGCTCGAGACGGTCGACGCCGCGGTCGCCGAGCTCGAGGCGATCAAGAGCACCCGCGACGCGCCGGACGTCTACGGCCGCGTCTTCTGTCCGATCACCGGCGGCGGGCCGCGCGCGCAGACGCAGGCCGAGCTCACCCGCCGCCTCGGCGAGCACGGTCGGGATACGGAAGAGATCATGGTCGATCTCTCGCCCGGCTATCTGCTCCAGGCCGGTCTGCCGTATCATCGCTCGGAGATCGCGATCATCCTCGACGCGTACCCGACCGACGTGCCCGATCGCTATCAGGAGCGCGAGAACGCGCGCCGTCTCGTCGGCATCGTCGCCGACGCGGTGCGCCGCGACGGCACCGTGATCTGTCCGGCGAAGGAGTGGGAGATCCAGGACTACGCGCGCGAGCGCGACTGCCGCGTCGCGATCTTCGCGACCGACGACGACGTCACCTGGCGCGATCAGCGCGTCGCGTCGGCGGTCGGCCTCGTGCGCGACGGCGAGATCTGGGTCGAGCGGTGCGGCGATCCCGTGAGCGCGGGCATGCTGCGTGAAGACGTTCCCGCCGAGGCGCAGGTCGCGGCGGCTCTCGCCGAGTTCGTTTCGCGGGTGGACTGTGTCGATTGAGAAAGACGTAGCCAGAATCGATGCACCGACGTCGCTCAGCGTCACCGAGCCCGAGCCGGGGAAGGGAGCGCTGATCCTCATCGGCGGTGCGATCACGCCGCATGGCTACGCGCTGCGCTCGTTCCTCGACCTCTCGCGCGCCCGCGAGGGCGAGCGCATCGTCGCCCTCACCACGGCGAGCTCGGTGCCCGAGGAGAACGCCTGGTACTGGACGGGAGCCTTCCGCTCGGCAGGCGCGACGAACGTCGAGATCCCGATGTTCGACAAGTCGAAGCCGCACCTCGACGCCGAGATCGCCGAGCGAATCGACGGTGCGAGTGGCGTCTTCCTGGGCGGTGGCGACCAGGTGAAGCTCGTCACGGCACTCTCGGGAACGAAGACCTGCGCAGCCATCCGCAACTGCTACATGCGCGGCGGCGCGGTCTGCGGCACGAGCGCCGGCGCCGCCGCGCTCACGCAACTGACGATGGCCGGCGGCGAGGTCGACGCCGAAGGCAACCTCGTCGATCAGTACCTTGGTCCCGGCCTTGGCCTGCTCGGCTACGACACGATCGTCGACACGCACTTCTCACAACGCCGCCGTCTCCAGCGGCTCTTCCTCGTCATCGCCTCGAACCGTCAGCTCTTCGGCCTTGGCATCGACGAGGACACGGCCCTGGTCGTCCGCGGCCACATCGGCGAGGTCGTCGGCGCCGGCGGCGTGACGTTCGTCGACGGCCGCGACACGGTTCGCTTCGACAACGCGCACGAGTTGGACAAGGGGCG
>CBHWBX010000662.1:0-1709 GCA_966111935.1 uncultured Gemmatimonadaceae bacterium | reverse complement strand
GGGCATAGCCGCCGTCACGCCCGAGGGTGAAACCTTCCTGACCGCCGGGCGCGCTGCGGGGGCCGAGGCGTGCATGACGCTGATCGGTGAGACAAGCGACAAGGCTCCGAAGGTCCTCGGCCACGGTGCCGTCACGAACCTGCTCGTGCATCCGATGCCCGTCCTCGGCGAGGAGCTCACCGTCACGGTGCAGAAGCTCATCCGGCGCGATCTCTTCGGCGCGGAGAAATACCTCCTGTGGGGCACCGAGATGCACACGCACACGATCACGCGTGGCAGCCAGCGGCCCAAGCTCGTCGAGCGGCTCGCCGAGGACGTCAAAGCGCGAGGCCAAACACCGCGCGTCGCGTCGATGGCGATGCTCGTTGCCGACGAGCTGATCTCCAACGCCGTCCACAATGCGCCGATCAATCGTGACGGGACGCACTTCCGCAAAGACATCCCGCGCGACGTCGAGATCGAGCTCGCTGACCACGAGGCCGTTCGTTTGCGTTGGGGCTGCGATGCGCGTTATCTCGCGGTGGAAGTGAGCGACCAGTACGGCAGCCTCAATCGCGACACGATCCTCGGTGCGCTCGCGCATCAAGAGGTCAGCGAGTCGGGAGCTGGCGCGGGCATGGGCATCGCCCTCGCCTACCGATCCTGCGACCACCTCGTCTTCAATCTCAGCCCGGGCAAGCGGACCGAAATCATCGCGCTGATCGATGTTCGGTCGTCGCCGAGCGAACGGACGCCCATTTCGTCGTACAACGTGTTCGTGGAGCGGCCGTGACGATGCAGGTCACCCCCGAGAGCGGTGTGCTGATGCTCGCCGGCGCCATCGATGAGACTGCCGGTCTCAACGCGTTGCTGGGCCGCGCGGAAGCAGGTCGGCTCGTCCTCGATCTCGGCGGCATCACCTTTATCAACTCGCTCGGCGTCCGTGACTGGATCCGAATGCAGGCCGCCGCGACCCAGCAGGGAATCAAGATCGAGCTCCGGCGGGTTGCCGAAGTCATCATTCACCAGCTCAACATGATCATCGCGACCCGCGGCACGTCGAAGGTCACGTCGTTTTACGCGCCGTATGCATGTGATGCGTGCGGCCGCGAAGAGACGGTGCTAATCGACGCTGTCGCGAACGCATCCCAGCTACAGGCTCTACAGCCGCCCGCGATCGCGTGTCCCGAATGCGGGGCCCAGATGGCGTTCAACGACTTCCCCGAGCGTTATTTCTCGGTCCTCACGAGCCCCTAGCTGTATGCACGCATTTGCCGAATTTCTCCAAGACCTGGTCGGTCGCATGGGCTACCCGGGTGTGTTCCTGCTCGTCATGCTCGAGAGCACACTCGTGCCGGTCCCGTCGGAGCTCGTGTTCCCGTTTGCTGGGTACATGGCCTCCAAAGGCGTCTTCAACCTCTATGTGCTGCTCGTCATCAACAGCGTCGCGGCGCTCGTGGGGTCGGGCATCGGCTATTGGATCGGGGCAGCCGGCGGAAAACCGCTGCTGCTCAAGTATGGCAAGTACCTGCTGATCCGGAAGCACGACATCGAGAAGACCGAAAAGTGGTTCGAAACCCACGGCAAGGCGACGATCTTTGTGGCCCGGCTCGTACCGGTGATCCGCCACATCATTTCCCTGCCCGCCGGGGTAGCCCGTATGCCGCTCGGGGCCTTTTTCACGCAAACCTTTCTCGGTTCGACGCTCTGGGGGAGTTTCCTGATTCTGC
>CBHWBX010000661.1:0-1721 GCA_966111935.1 uncultured Gemmatimonadaceae bacterium | reverse complement strand
TTCGAGGCGGACACATACAGCGCGCCAACGCGCGCTCCCCTACAGCGACACGCGCAGCTGGGCGCTCCGCTACCGCACGCCGCGCAAGCGCGGCGCGCTCGACTTACCACCAAAATTCATGAAAGACATTGATCAACGCCCCGAGCGCGATTGACTCGGTGCCGCCGATCAGCGCCTGACTCGCTCGATTGCCGCCCGTGCCGGGTCGCCAGGTCGCCTGCGCGAAGCTGCCGGTGTAGGCGCCGACGATGCGCGGGATGGCGAGCGGCGTTTTGCCGTCGGGCATCGGATCCGTCACGGCCGTCTTGACCGCCCAGCCGATGCGCGACGACGTGCCCTTGCATCGACACTTCTCATAAAAGATCGGACGGCGCATCGCGGCGGCGAGGCCTTCGGTGACGCCCTCCTGGATCAGGAAGCCGCCTTCGTTCGACGCGAAGCGCTTGCCGTAGCCGTTCCAGTCCTGCGCCCATTCCGACGGCTCGTCGCGCCACTGGTCGATGCCGGAAAAGAGCACGGCTTCGCCGGTTCCCGTCACCACCGCTCGGCCGAACGCCGTCCAGCGCGACGCGGAATCCTTGCCGACTCTCCACTGTGCATGGACGCTCGTGGCAGCAACGAGCATCATCGCCACGAAAAAGCGAACCACTTTCATTGTCGATCGTCCCGGTTATTTCGGGACGATCTCTTTGCAACCAGAGGGCCGCGCGCCCGGCATTGCCTGACACCAGCCCGAAAGTATCTCTTTACTCGAGACATTTCCGCGCAGATACCCGAGCATCTCATGGGCATCCGGCTCGTCCGCAGGCGGGCTCGTCAGAATGTCGCGGCCGATCGGAAGCGATGCGGCCAGCGGGTCCGCGCCGTGATGGATGTTGACCCAGTCGGCCACGCTCTTCGGCATGGTGAGGTCGTCGGTCGAATCGCCGCCGATCAGGATCTGACGCATGTCGCGCGCGCCGGCCATCGACCCAATCGTCACGAAGCGGCGGACGAGCCCGGTGTCGGTGCGCGTCGTCAGATAATCATACGCGACGAGCGATCCGAGGCTGTGCGCGACGAGAATCACCGGCCGTCCTTCCGACTTTGCGCGATCGATCGCCGACGCCAGGCGCGCCTCGCTGGCGCACCGCTTCCGTGCGTCGCCGAGAAAAGCCGCGTCCGCCGCGAGCGCGCGCAGCTCGAGTCCCGAATCGTTGTCGCCGGCCACGAATGACAGGACGTTGAACAATCCGCCGGCGAACGATGCCATCTGCTTGAGCCCCGCGTCGCTGCGCGCGTCGCGCTTCGCCCGGGGATCGTCGGCCGCGTAGTCGCACCCTTCGCTCGACTGCGGGTCGAGCACGTCGGCATACCACACGACCCGGACGTCGCCGTCGTCGATCGTCGGCTGACGCGTCATCGTCGCCGCGCCGGAGCGCAGGCCGTCGAGCCAGAGCTTGCGCGTCGCCGCGGTGTCGCGCCCGATCATCCCGCGCCCGTGCACGATGAGGATCACCGGACGGCCGCGCTGCGCGCGCGCCGGTAGAGCCGTCGCCACCAGAGCACCCAGAACGAGAATCAGTCGCCGCATGCTCACAGTACGCTCTACCGCCGCGAACGGTTCCAGCAGATCAGGCGAACAGCTCGACCTGACCGCCGGTATGCCAGAACAGTACGGTCTGGTCGGGCGTGAACCGGCCCTCGCGAACGTACGCGATCAGTGCGCCGAGCGCCTTCGC
>CBHWBX010000660.1:0-1723 GCA_966111935.1 uncultured Gemmatimonadaceae bacterium | reverse complement strand
GGCGCCGCGACGAACGCCCACGCGCCGGGCAGCACGGTGATCGACGCAACCGAGAGAATCAGCGCGAGCACGCTCGTCGCGACCTGCCAGATCGCCACACGGTCGTCGGCCACGGCGAAGACGCGGCTCGTTTTCAGGATGACGCGGTCCATGGGATGCAGGAGGGAGGGAGCTGGCCGCGCGGAGACGGCACCCGTATGCTAGTTTCGGCACACCGGGTGTCAATGCAGCTCCTTCCTCGCAATCCCCAATAGATGCCCCGCGGATACTACGCGGCATTCTTCGCCGACACGCTGCTCCGGCGCGTGATGACCTATGCGATCGTACTATACGGTGCGGAGGTCATGGGACGCGGCGCGTGGGCGGGCGTCCTCTACGTCTGTCTCGTCGCGCCCTACCTGCTGTCGATTTATGCCGGGAGCCTGATCGACACGCTTCCGCGCGTCCGCATGATCCGTCAGGCGTCGGTCGCCGCGATCGTGCTGATGGCCGGTTTCACGGCGCTGACCTACCCCACGCATCCGCAGGCCTGGGCCATCGCCTCCGTTCTCTTCGTCTACGGCGTCGTCTCGGCGCTCACCTATCCCGCATTCTTTGCCGGCGTCGCCGACCTGGCCGAACCGGATCGTCTCGCGCATTCGACGATCGTCATGAACGTGCTGACGCTGGCCAGCCAGATCGGTGGACCGATCTTCGTCGGCGTGCTTCGCGCGTTCCTGTCGTGGCCAAGCTTCTTCGTCGCCGCGACCGCGCTCGCGGTGTTGCAGCTCGTCGCGCTGCGCAACATCTCCAACGGACGCCCGACGCTCGGTCGCCGATCCTTCAGGGACGTGGCATTGTCGCCCTGGTCGGACATGGCGGAGCTGCGCGTGTACACGAAGACACATCCGACCCTTTCGACGCTCGTGCTCGCAGTGACCCTGTTCAGCACTCTCGCGATCGGCCCGATCGAAGTGCTCGTTCCGCTCTTCGCCGCGAAGAATCTCGCGCTTTCGTCGGCCGCCGCGGGGATGTTCATGGCGCTCGGCGGCATTGGACTCGTGATCGGCGCACTCGGTGCGCTGAAAGTCGTCGGACGCGTGCGCACCGGCGTCTGGCTCTGTGCGTCGGCGCTCGTGGGAGGCATCGCTGTCATCATGATGACGGTCTCGCCGATGCTCGTCGTCTTTGCGCTGTACCTGACGGCCGGGATTGCCGCCGGAATCTTCAGCTCGCTGAGCCTCGCGGCAATTCAGGAAGCGTCCACTGCGGAGCTGCGCGGACGGGTGCTCGGCCTGTTCAGCCTCGTGCTCGGTGCGCCCCCGGCGATCGGCGGCGCGGTCTCGGGCTTACTCTCCGATTCGATCGGCTCGGCCGCAGCGCTGCGGATCTTCTGCGGCATCGGCGGGGTCGCGTTTCTTCTGCTGTTCGTTACGCAGCCGGCACTGCGCGCAGCCGGCAGTAGCGTGACACCCGCCGAGGAAAATCCGGCAGCAGCCTAGTCCGCGACGATGAAGCCGACGCCTGAGGCGTCGCTTCCATGAAACGGTGTTTCGCGGTCCGTCATCCTGAGCGCAGCGAAGGACCCCTTTCACTGAGGCGATCTCGATCTCCTCGGCGCACAGGGGTCCTTCGCCTTCGGCTCAGGATGACGTAGCGGTTTCCCGCAACCCGCACCCCGAAATCCCGGCCCAGAAGCCACTCGTACGAGCCCCCCCTACGACACTCTCGGACGCGGATCCGG
>CBHWBX010000659.1:0-1730 GCA_966111935.1 uncultured Gemmatimonadaceae bacterium | reverse complement strand
CGCATCTCGCCGACGAGACCGGGCGTATCCAGCTCTACTTCAAGAAGGACCAGATGGGCGAGGACGCGTACAGCGTCCTCGACCTGTTCGACATGGGCGACGTGATCGGGGTGAGCGGTCCGCTCTTCCGCACGCGCACCGGGGAGGTGACCGTCCGCGCCGTGGACGTACAGCTGCTGTCGAAGTCGCTCCGTCCGCTGCCGTTCGGCAAGGAAGAGGTCGTGGACGGCGTGACGGTGCGGCACTCCGGCTTCTCCGATCCGGAGCAGCGGTACCGTCAGCGGTACGCCGATCTCGCGGTGCATCCGGAAGTGCGCGCGCGCTTCCGCGCGCGCGCGCGGATGACGACGGAGATCCGGCGCGCGCTCGACGAGCTGGGCTACCTCGAGGTCGAGACGCCGGTGCTCCAGCCGCTCTACGGCGGGGCGTCGGCGCGGCCGTTCATCACGCACCACAACGCGCTCGACATCCCGCTGTACCTGCGCATCGCCGACGAGCTGTATCTCAAGCGGCTGATCGTCGGCGGGTTCGATCGCGTCTACGAGATCGGCCACGACTTCCGGAACGAGGGGATCGACCGCACGCACAACCCCGAGTTCACAATGTTAGAGTTTTATGAAGCGTACGCTGACTATACGCTGATGATGTCGCGCGTCGAATCGCTTATCGTGCGTGCGGCAGATGCCGTACGGTCGGTGTGGTCGCCGCCGGAGGTGCAGGGGGCGATCGAGCACGGGACCGAAGGCGTACCGACGTTCACGACGCCGTTCCCGCGCGTCGAGTGGATGCCGTCGCTGAACCAGGCGCTCGGCGCGGACGCGCTGGCGATGAGCGAGGCGGATCTGCGGAACGCGGCGCAGCGGATCGGTGTTCACAAGGTGGAGACACTGAGCAAGCCGAAGGTGCTCGACGAGATGTTCCAGGCGCTCGTGGAGTCGAAGCTGCACGAACCGACGTTCGTGGTGGATTACCCGGTGGAGCTGTCGCCGCTGGCGAAGCCGAAGCGGGGCAATCCGCAGCTCACGGAGCGGTTCGAGCTGTTCGCGCGCGGGCGCGAGCTGGCGAACGCGTTCAGCGAGTTGAACGATCCGATCGACCAGCGTCGACGGTTCGAGGCGCAGGCGCGGTTGCGGGCGGCAGGCGACGAGGAGGCGGCGGGCGGCGATGCGGTTTATCTGCGGGCGTTGGAATCCGGCATGCCGCGGTGGGGGGGGGGGGGTATGGGTATCGACCGGCTGTTCATGTACCTGACGAACACGCCGAATATTCGCGATGTGATACTATTTCCGACGCTGCGTCCGGAATGACCGGCGGCGTCGGCGGAGAGAAGCGTTCGACATGACCCGGCTCGAGCTCGCGATCGCATGGCGGTACCTGCGCAGCCGGCGCGGGTCGAAGCTGCTGTCGCTCATCAGCGTGATCGCGATCCTCGGCGTGACCGTCGCGGTGAGCGCGCTCATCGTCATCATCGGCGTGATGAACGGGCTGCAGAACGATCTCCGTGAGAAGATCCTGATCGGCAGCCCGGACATCCGCGTCCTCACGTACGGCGAGGACATGGTGATGACCGACTGGCAGGCCGTCGAACAGAAGGTCGCGCGACAGAAGGGCGTCGTCGCGGTGTCGCCGTTCGTGCACACCCAGGCGCTCGTGCAGTCGAACCGGCACAAGTACCGCGAGACCGCGTTCGTCGAGGGCATCCTTCCCGACGGGCCGAAGGTGCCGCAGGT
>CBHWBX010000658.1:0-1757 GCA_966111935.1 uncultured Gemmatimonadaceae bacterium | reverse complement strand
CCCCAACCACGCGCGCCTGGCTGACCCCGGGTGCGATGGTCGCGCTCGTGGGGGCGGTGGCCTTCGCTGCGTCGATGTTCATCCTCGCGAACGATTTCACGAACGATGACATCCACGTCATCATGAACAACGCGCGGGTGCAGGAGCTGTCGCGGTGGCGGGAGTGGTTCACGAAGGCGTACTGGCCGCCGCCGTTCTCCCCCGACCTCTATCGCCCGCTGACGCTCGCGCTGCTCGCCGGTGAGTATGCGTTCGGCGCCGGACAGCCGGAGGCATTCCGGCTCGTCAGCGTCATTCTCTATGTGCTCGGTGCGATCGCCGCGTTTCGTCTGGCGCGGCGACTCGTGCCCGATCGGTATGCGCTCGCTGCCGCCATCCTCTTCGCCGCGCATCCGGTGCACGTCGAAGCCGTGGCGCTCGGCGTGGGACAGGCGGAGCTGATCGTCGGCCTCCTCGCGCTGGTGATCACCGAACGCTACGTCCACTGGAGAGGCGCGGGCACGCTCACCGCGCGGCGCCTTGCGATCGTCACGCTGCTCTACGCGGTCGCATGTCTGTTCAAGGAGCAAGCGCTGACGATCCCCGCGCTGCTGATCGCCGCCGAGCTCTGGATTCTTCCGCGGCCGAGCAAGCAGCAGGCACGGCCGCTCGCAATTGCTTTCATCGCCGCGGCGGCGGTTGCTGTCGCTGTTCTGGTCGCGCGACGCGCCGTTCTCGGAGACCTCGCCGGAACGTTCACCGCTGAAGCGCTCGTCGGCCTCGGATTTCGCGGGCGTCTGCTCACGATGCTCGGCGTCGTCCCCGAATGGACGCGCCTCTTCCTGTGGCCCGCGCATCTTCGCGGTGACTACTCGCCGCAGGAGATCACTGCCGCGGTCACGCTGGGCCCTGCACAAGTCGTCGGCATCCTGATGATCGCGGCATTCGTTGCCGCGTGGATCTGGTCGCACCGAAGAGCGCCCGTGCTCGCGTTCGCGCTCGCCTGGATCGCCGTCGGGGTGTTCCCGGTCTCCAACCTGATCGTGCCGACGGGAATCGTCCTCGCCGAGCGCACGCTGTATCTGCCGTCGTTCGGTGTCGTGCTCGCGCTCGTCGAGACGGCGCGTCTCGTCGCGACGAAGCTCGCCGCAGCGCCGCGCACTCCGTCGATCCTCACCTATGCCTGCGCGGGAGTCGCGGCACTCGGAGTCGGCCGCAGCATCGAGCGCGACCGCGTGTGGCGGAACGAAGGCTACTTCGTCGCGCGCGGCGTGCAGGACGCGCCGCGCAGCTTCCGGATGCAGCAGACCTATGGCGATCTGCTTTTCGGCGTCGGCCGGGCGGATCTCGCGCGCGAGGCGTATCAGCGGGCGATGCAGTATTCCCCGCCGGCACTCGTCTGGCGCGTACGGAACGATCTCGCGAAGACGCTCGACGCACAGGGAGATTTCACCGCCGAAGTCGAGCAGCTCGAAGCGAGCATCGCTCAGCGCCCGACCCAGGAGCTCGCCCGCGCCCGACTCGTCGCGGCACTGAGGGCGGCCGGCCGCTACAACGACGCCATCGCCGCATCCGACAGCGCCATGCGCCACGGCATCGACCACCCGATCTTCGAGCGTCTCCGTTTCACCGCCGACAGCGCATTGAAGGCCCAGGCGCCGGCGGGGACGGTCCGGCTGCGATTGGAAGCTGGAAACTTTCGCGCCGAGAGAGGTTTGTGAGGAAAGGCAACTGCTTCACCACAGAGACACAGAGGCAACAGAGGAAAAGCAACTCCT
>CBHWBX010000657.1:0-1757 GCA_966111935.1 uncultured Gemmatimonadaceae bacterium | reverse complement strand
TGGTGCGCTCGCATAACGAGCGCTGGGACGGCAAGGGTTATCCCGATCAGCTGAAGGGCGAGGAGATCCCGCGTGCGGCGCGCATTCTCTGCATCGCCGACGTCTATGACGCGCTGACGTCGAAGCGCAGCTACACGGCCGCGCTCACGCACGAAGCGGCGATGGACATCATGCGCTCGGACGTCGGCAAGCAGTTCGATCCCGAGCTGTTCGCGCTGTTCGAGGAGATGATGAAGACCCGCGCTCCGTCGCTGCGCAATCGCGCCGCCGTGGACGCGGGGGCGAGCGAGCCGCGCGCGACCGACCGGACCGCCGCCGGTGAGCTGAGCGTCACCGGGCCGTCCGATGATCTCACGGGGCTGCTCACGCGGCGTCCGTTCGTCGAGGCCTCGAACAAGGTGCTCACCGATCGCGGACCGTTCGCGACCGTCTCGCTCGTCGTGATCGACGTCGACGAGTTCAAGCACGTCAACGACAGCTACGGCCACCTCCAGGGCGACGCGGTGCTCCGCCTCGTCGCGGGTACGTTGCGCGAGCTCGCATCGTCTGTCGGCGTCGTCGGCCGCTACGCCGGCGACGAGTTCGTGATCCTGCTCCCGCACACGGGTCTCACGGAAGCAGCCGAGCTGGCCGAGCGCATCCGCGCGACGGTACGACGCACCTCGATCCCGCTGCGCGACCGCGCCGGTTCGTTCTCGATCTCGCTGTCGATCGGTGTCGCCGAGGCGCGTCCCGAGCACTCCGAGTTCGACGCGCTGTTCGAGTCGGCGGACCGTGCGCTGTACGAAGCGAAGCGCCGCGGCCGCGACACCGTCGTCGCCGCCGACGAGCTCGATCAGGGAGCGCTCGAGCCGTCGATCAATCTGCGTCACTTCGTCGGACGCGAGGGCGAGCTCGCGCGGCTGCATCGTCTGCTCGACGCGACGATCGCGAGCGGCTTCCACATCGTCTCGGTGGTCGGCGAGGCCGGCGTCGGCAAGACGACGTTGATCCGGAATCTCGCGAACGAGATTCAGCTGCGCGGCGGCGTGTTCGTCTCCGGCCGCTGCAGTGAAGCCGACGCGAAGCCGCCCTATGCGCCGTGGGCGGAAGCGATCACCGGCATCCACGAGGCCGGCGTCGTCGCGCAGCGCGAATGGCGCGAGCTTCCGCTGCTCGTTCCCGCCCTCGGCGACGATGCGTCGGCGCAGGGGAACAAGTATGCGATGCTCGGCGAGATCGTCGCGTATCTGCGTCTCGCCGCGGCCGAACAGCCCGTGGTCATCCTGCTCGACGACATGCAGTGGTCGGACGCCGGCACCTGGGACCTGCTCGAGCACATGGCGTCCGAGCTGACCGGCGAGCGCGTGCTCGTGTGCGTGACGATGCGCTCCGAGGACACGCGCGGCATGTCGCTCGATCGGCGCAACCGTCTGTTGCGCGACGAGCGCTTCCACGAGATCAACCTCGCGCGTCTCTCGAACGATGAGCTCGAGCAGTGGCTGCGCGGCGTGTTCGGCGGCAACACGAGCGCCGACCTCGCGAGCTTCCTGCGGAACTACTCGGAAGGAAATCCGCTGCTCGCGAATCAGCTCGTTCGCATGCTGCTCGGCGAAGGGATCGTCCGCTACGAGCACGCGCGCTGGGGCATTCGCGGTGACAGGGAGAGCGAGCCGCCTGCGGCGGTGACGGGCCTGATGGATCGCCGGCTCGAGCGTCTTTCGCCGCGCGGCCGTCGCGTGCTCAGCACGGCCGCGGTGATCGGCCGCGTCTTCGAC
>CBHWBX010000656.1:0-1757 GCA_966111935.1 uncultured Gemmatimonadaceae bacterium | reverse complement strand
AACAAGTTCTTCTACGCGGCCGGCCTCGTGATCCTCGAGGGATACGGTCTGACGGAGACGTCGCCGGTGATCTCGGTCAACCTTCCCGAGGCGTTCCGGATCGGGAGCGTCGGGAAGCCGATCCAGGGCATCGACGTCATGATCGCGCCGGACGGCGAGATCCTCTCGCGCGGGCCGAACGTCATGAAGGGCTATTACAACAAGCCCGAGGCGACGGCGGAAGCGATCGACGCCGACGGGTGGTTCCACACCGGGGACATCGGCGAGCTGCGCGACGGCTATCTCTCGATCACCGACCGCAAGAAGGACATCATCGTGACCGCGGGGGGCAAGAACATCGCTCCGCAGCCGATCGAGAACAAGATCAAGACGAACAAGTACGTGGCCCAGGCCGTGATGATCGGCGACAAGCGCAAGTTCCCGATCGTGCTCATCGTGCCGAACCTGGATTCGCTCGAGCGCTGGGCGAAGATCAAGAACATCGACTTCACCGATCGCGCGCAGCTGCTCGGAATGCCGGTGGTGCGCGCGAAGATGGAGAAGGAGCTCGCGCAGGCGACGTCCGGCTTCGCGCACTTCGAGATCCCAAAGAAGTTCGCCCTCCTCGAGCGCGACTTCTCACTCGAAGAGGGGGAGCTGACGCCGTCGCTGAAGGTGAAGCGGCGCGTGATCGACAAGAACTACAAGTCGATCATTGATTCTCTGTACGCGGAGCCCGTCGCCCCGACAGCTGAACCGGCGCACTCGTAACCGACCCGGCGTCGAGCTGCGCGACCCAGACCTCGGGGTCGCGCGCGAGCTCGGTGAGAAAACCGGGGACGTCGACGTGCGCCGACCCGAGCATCCGGCGGCCGCCGCGCAGGCTCGCGCGCAGCGCGGCGATCATCGGCACCGTCGCCGTCGCGTCGATCGCGACGCCGTCCATCGAGCTCGCGGCGAGCGGCGCCCGCTCGGCGATGACGATCGATACGCCGTCGCCGCTGATGATCCCCTCGGGCGGATTGACGAGCAGCAGCTGCACGGGCGCGATTCCGGCGAGGATCGGCGCCTGCGCGCCCCAGACGCCCTGGAGCGCCGCGGTCATGCGAGGATCGGTCAGGTCGAGCGCCGCGGCGAGACGCGTCGCTTCCTCTTCCGAGGGCTCGACGAACGGCGCACGCGCGACTTCCGAGAAGTACACGATGCCGTCGCGGATTGGATACTCGGCCATGCACTGCGGACAGCCGAGCATTCCCTCCTTGATGTCGCGTTCCTCGGCGCGCTCGATCGACGCGACGAGCCAGGTCTCGTCGTGCGTGTTCGGGCAGCGGAGTGAATCGACGAGCGGGATGAACATGGTCAGCTCCTCGACAGGCGCAGCTCGTCGACGTTGACCTCCGCGGGCAGCGTCACGGCGAAGACGACCGCCGCGGCAACCGCTTCGGGACGGAGCATCGACGCGCGCGGTGAGAATCCGGGCTTGTTGTCCGGATCGATCTCGTCCCAGAGCGGGGTGTCGACCGGTCCGGGCGAGACGAGCGTCGCACGCACGCCGCTGCCCGCAAGCTCGGCACGCAGCACCTGATGAAAGCCGCGCAGCCCGAACTTGCTCGCCGCGTACGCGCCGTTCTCGGGAAACGCGACGCGATCGGCGATCGATCCGATGTTCACGACGTGGCCGCGCTTCTGCTCGCGCATCGCCGGAAGAAACGCGCGAATGACGCGGAAGGGCGCGACGAGATTGACGTCGAGCGCCGCGGCGAAATCCGCGGGATCGA
>CBHWBX010000655.1:0-1766 GCA_966111935.1 uncultured Gemmatimonadaceae bacterium | reverse complement strand
TGCGGTCTGGGGCGAGCGATCGCGCGATCGTTCGGGGGCTGCTCGGCGGGGAGGAACTCGTGGCGGTGCTGTCGCGCGGAGACTATGCGATTAGGAATCTGGTAAAAGCCGTGCGGCGGCGCCTGTCCCCGACGTCATCCTGCGGAGCGAAGCGACGAAGGACCCCTTTCATCGAGCAGATCTCCTCAGTGAAAGGGGTCCTTCGCCACGCTCAGGATGACTCGCGCGCGCGCGCGTTTGTCCTTCAGCGATGCATCGGGAGCTTGCTGTCGGTGTCCTCGGAATCCACCGGATCGTGGCCCGCCTGTTCGAACTCGCGACGGAGCAGATCCATGTTCTCGGCGCGGCGATCGTAGAGCCGCTTGAGCGGGCGCTTCGCGTGGCGCGCGTGCGTGTATGCCGTGAGCAGCGGGAGCGCGACCGTCGAGTCGAGGTAGCAGACCACCGCGTCGGGAAGGCGGTCGGGATCGATCTTGCCCCAGCTCACCGCTTCGGCCGGCGTCGCGCCGGAGAGACCGCCGGTGTCCGGACGCGCGTCGGTGATCTGGAGGAAGTAGTCGTGTCCCTTCTCGTCGATGCCGAGGACTTCCTGGATCTGCGGCTCCGTCTGGAGCATGAAGTTCTTCGGCGAGCCGCCGCCGCAGATCAGGACACCGGACTTGCCGCCGCCGCGCTTGGCGCTGAGGACGATCGACGCCGTCTCGTTCACGTCCGAGTTCGGGTCGATCACGCACTTGTTCCCCTCGAGCGCGAGCGCGGCGATGTTCATGCCGATCGACGAATCGCCGGGCGACGAGGTGTAGATCGGCACGCCGCATTCATACGCGACGCCGAGCAGCGACTTGTTGCCGATGCCGAGCGCCTTCTCGCGCTCGCGGATGTACTTGCCGCAGAGGTTATGGAACTCGGCGCTGGACATCGCGCGCTGGAACTCCGGACCCTGGATGATCTTGCGGAAGAACGCGTCCGTCGAGAGCAGCACGTCGTAGTCGAAGAAGATGTCGTAGATGCGCACGACGCCTTCCTCGCGCAGCACGACGTCCGACTCCTGCGCGTTGCCGCGATGCATCGCGAGCCCAAGGCCGAAGTGGGCGTCGTGATAGAGATTCGCGCCCGTCGAGATGATCCAGTCGACGTAGCCGCCTTCCATCAGCGGGATCAGCGCCGCCATGCCGAGACCGGCGGGGGTGAGCGCGCCGGTGAGCGTCATGCCGACCGTCACGTCCGGCTCGAGCATCTTCTTCGTGAACAGCTGGCAGGCTTCGCGCAGACGCGCGGCGTTGTACGCGAGGAAGGCGCCGTCGATGAGATCGGCCGCCGACTCGCTGCCGTTGATCGGATTCGGCAGGATGCGATCGCCGCGGAGATACTTGCTCTTCTCGTGCGACGTGTGCTGGGTGCCCGCCTTTTCGCGTTCCTCGGCCGCGCGCTTCTGCTGTGCCTTTGGACCGGCGGCCGAGGCCTTGTCGCCGTGACGCGACGCCTTGAAGCCGCCGCGCTCGCGGCTCTCGCTGGATTCGTCTTTCTTCTTCGCCATGCTCAGAGTTCGTTTTTCTGCTGTGAGTTCCAGGCTTGGATCACCGCTTCCGCCGCCTCGTGAGGATCGTCGGTGAGAAGCATGAGATCGAGATCGCCCGGCGAGATCTTGCCCTCGCCGAGGACGCGCGACTGCAGCCAGCGAATGAGCCCGGCCCAGTAGTGCCGCCCGAAAAGGATCACGGGGAACTGATAGATCTTCCCCGTCTGGATCAGCGTCAGCGCCTCGA
>CBHWBX010000654.1:0-1769 GCA_966111935.1 uncultured Gemmatimonadaceae bacterium | reverse complement strand
CTGACCGTACTCTCGGAGCACATGCCGGGAGTGCGGTCGGTTTCGTTTGGGGCCTGGGTTCGCGCCGCCACGCTTAACGTGCGGCGCGAGAAGATGGGGATCTCGCATCTCCTCGAGCACATGGTGTTCAAGGGGACCGAGCATCGCACGGCGCACGAGATCGCGCTGTCGCTCGAGGCGCTCGGCGGGTCGCTCGACGCGTACACGTCGCGCGAGCACACCGTATAACAGGCGCGCGTGCTCGACGAGCATCTGCGCGAGGCCGCCGACGTGATCGGCGACATCGTCTTCCGTCCGACGCTCCGCGAGAGTGATCTCACGCTCGAGCGAAAGGTCATCCTCGAGGAGATCGGGATGGTCGAGGACACGCCGGACGACATCGTCTTCGAGCTGCACAACGAGCTACTCTGGGGCGCGCATCCGTACGGCTACTCCATCCTCGGCACGCGCGAGACCGTGAACGGCCTGCGGGTGCGCGATCTGAAGGAGCTGCACGAGCGGGCGTATCACCCCGGACGCCTGGTGGTCGCGGCGTCGGGGAACGTCGAGCACGAGCGGCTGATCGACGTCCTGGCCGAGACGGGGTGGGCAGCGGTGGCGTCGCGCGACGCGACCCCGCTCGCCCTCCAGCCGCCCGTGACGGAGCCGCCGGCCACGCGTCACGTCGAGCGAGAGGGGGCGCAGACGCACATCGTCGCCGGGATGGCCGCGATGGCCCACGGCGACCCCGATCGCTTCACGATGATGCTTCTCAGCACCCTGCTGGGCGGGGGGATGAGCTCACGGCTGTTCCAGCGCGTGCGCGAGGAGCTGGGGCTCGCGTATTCGGTGTACACCTACCAGTCGTTCCATGCCGACAGCGGGATGCACGGCGTCTACGTGGCGACCGCTCCCGAATCGGCCGGTGCCGCGCTCGATGCGATTCGCACGGAGCTAAAAAGCGTCGTGAACGCGGGGATGCCGGCCGACGAGATCGCGATGGGACGGCAGCAGCTGAAGGGCCAGATCACGCTGTCGCTGGAAAGTGTGTCGTCACGGATGTATCGCGCGGCATCGGTGGAGCTGTATGGCGAGCCGTACCGCACGCTCGACGATCTGCTCGCGCTGATCGACGGGATCACCGACGACGATGTGATGCGCGTCGCACGCACGTACTTCGACCCCGACCGGTTCACGGTTTTGAGCCTCGGTCCGAAGGGAGCGAATTGACGCCAGGCGCATTACTTTTGTCAGTGACGCGAAACGCTGCGTCATGCAGAGAACCTTTTGACAATTCTTTGATATGAAAATCGGCGTTCCGAAAGAGATCAAGACGAACGAGAATCGTATCGCGCTCGTGCCGGCTGGCGCTGAAGCGCTGATTGCAGCGGGACATTCGGTCCTCATCGAAACCGGCGCCGGTCTCGGCAGCGGTTTCTCGAACGAGGACTACACGGCCGTCGGCGCGAAGATCGCCCCCGATGCCGCGACGGTGTGGAAGGACAGCGAGATGATCATGAAGGTGAAGGAGCCGATCGAGAAGGAGTGGCCGCACATGCGCCACGGTCAGCTCATCTTCACCTATTTCCACTTCGCGGCCGACGAGAAGCTCACGCAGGCGCACATCAAGAGTGGCGCGACGTGCGTCGCCTATGAGACCGTCGAGCTGCCGTCGCGCGAGCTGCCGCTGCTCACGCCGATGTCGGAAGTGGCCGGTCGCATGGCCGTGCAGGAAGGCGCGAAGTACCTCGAGAAGCTGTACGGCGGCCGCGGCGTGCTGCTCGGCGGCG
>CBHWBX010000653.1:0-1784 GCA_966111935.1 uncultured Gemmatimonadaceae bacterium | reverse complement strand
TCTTCACGCCGATCGCCGTGAGCAGTCCCTTGAGCGCGATCTCGACGCCGCCCATCGGCTCGAGCGACACCTCGATGTCGCGCTCGCGCGCATCGCGCAGCTTATCAGCCAGCGCGACGACGTCGTCGAGCGACGCCGGGTCGGTGATCTCGTCGTGCCGGTCGTCGAGCACGGACCGCACCTTGCCGGCGCGCCGCGAGAGCAGCTCCTGCACGAGCGAGCCGAGCGTCGCGTGCGCCTTTCCGAGCGCCTCGAGGTTGCGCCAGTCGGTGAGGGCGCGGCGGATCTGCCGCCCGTTCTCGTGCGCACGCGGCAAGCGGCTCGCGAGATGGTTGAGCTGGCGACGCAGGTCGTGGCGCGCCGCCTCGGCCTGCGCGCGCGCTTCGTCGAACAGCGCGCGCGGGAGCACGACGCCGAAGAAGGCGTCGCGATAGACGTCGTCCTTCGGATGTGCGATCACGCGCAGGGCCGCGATCACGTGCGCGACCACCGGATCCTCGGCGAGGGCTCTTCCCTGGGCAAGCCTACAGGGGATGCCGGCGTTGAGGAACGCCGCCTCGAGCCGATTGCCGACTTCGTGCGTGCGATAGAGCAGCGCGACGTCGCCCCAGGGATGCTTGTGCTCGGCGCGGTCGCGGCGGATGTCGTCGATCAGCCACTTCACCTCGTGGTCGTCGGTCTCGAAGCCCCAGGTCGTCACCGGGAACACCGTGTCGCGATCGGCGCGGGGCTCGATGCGGTTGGCGAAGATCGGCGTGTTGACGTTCACGAGCCTGCGCGCGAGGTCGGCGACGACGCGCGGACAGCGCTTGTTGTCCTCGAGATAGACCGGCGAGGCGATCTGAAAGTCGTTGACGAACGACTTGAAGACGGCGGGATCCGCTCCCGCCCACGAATAGATCGACTGCTCGTCGTCGCCGACGCCGAAGACGTGGCGGTGATCCTTCGCCAGCGCGCGCACGACGCGGTACTGCACGGGATTCAGATCCTGGAACTCGTCGACGAGCACGACGTCCCAGCGCGAGCGCACCGCCGCGCCGGCTTCCGTCTGCTCGAGCAGATCGGCGGCGCGCAGAACGAGCGTATCGAACTCGACGAGCTTGCGATTGCGCAGAAAGCGCTCGTACTGGTCGAAGAGGATCGTGTCGTCGTGCATCAGCGGATCGCCGCGGAAGCGATGCGCCGAGAAGCGATTGAGCGTGCTGCGATGCCAGCGACGATGTCCCTCGATGCGCCGCAGCACGCTCAGCTGATACTCTTCGTCGGCGATGCCGAACCCCGGCTCGAGGACGACGTGCGAGCCGAGCTCGCGCAGCAGCTCGGCGCAGAAGGCGTGGATCGTCCCGCGCTTGATCCGCGCCGCGGCCGCGCCGAGCTGCGCCTCGAGGCGATGGGTGATCTCGCCGGCCGCCTTGTTGGTGAACGTGAACGCGCAGATCCGCGCCGGATCGACGCCGAGTCGCTCGATGAGATAGCGGATCCGCTCGATGAGGCAGAACGTCTTCCCCGCCCCCGGCCCCGCGAGGACGAGCAGCGCACGCGCCTCGGCCTCGATCGCCTCGCGCTGGGACGGCGTGGCGACTCGCGGATGCTGGCTGGAATTGGTCGTCGGGACAGCCGACGTCGTCAAAAGCGGACTCCTCTACGGCGCGACCACGAATATCCGTAGATGCGCTGGCGTTCGCCAGCGCGGAGCGGGGATCGGGGTGCGAGGAGCGGAAAAATGGTTCAAGCCCGGCCATCAAGATCCCCGATCCCCCATACCCCATCCGCGTCCGGTACAG
>CBHWBX010000652.1:0-1785 GCA_966111935.1 uncultured Gemmatimonadaceae bacterium | reverse complement strand
TGCTGCCGTACGGCACGGCGCTGAGCAATCGCTATCGCCGCACGACGACGCTCAACTGGATCGCGCGTCCGGATTCGTCGCTCGCCAACGTGGACGGCGCGCAGACGCAGTTCCCCGACGTCGCGCTGCGCTGGGGGCGGCGTCCGTCGGCGTCGCTCGTGTCGGCGGTGGAGACGAGCGTCGGCTACGTGCGAAACGAAGCGACGGTCTCGCTACCGAATCTCTTCCTCGCCGAGCCGCCGGAGCTGCGCCGCACGCACGCGGAGCAATTCCCGGTGAGTGGGTCGATCGCCTTCGCGGGGAAGGCGGCATTCAGCACACGGGCGTCGTACAGCCATCGGCGGCAGACGGACAGCCTGCCAGGGAGCATCGCGCGGACGACGGGCGACGAGTTCAGCATCGATGCCGGCGGCGCGCTGCACATCCCGGAGCGGCTCGGGCTCGGCCTGAAGAATGACGTTCGGACGCGTTTCGGAGTCCAGAGCAGCAGGAACCTCACCCTCGTCGCCGATCCGTCGGGGATTCTGTCGAGCCGTTTGCAGGACAACGGCCGGCTGGCCTACAATCTCACCGCGGACGCGAGCGTGCAGGAGGACGCGACGCTCACCCTGCAGGCCTCCTACGTGGTGACGTACGACAGCAACGTGAACCATCGGTACGCCCAAACCGTCTTCTCGCTCGTCTATCAACTGAAGCTGATCGGCGGCTCACGCTGACCGGTCCCGATATCTTCTCTGCATGAAAATGAAAATGCTGCCCCTTCTGTGCTGCGCCGTCGTCGCGCTCACGGGTTGCGACAAGGTGAAGGAACGCTTCTCCGGACCGAAGACGGCGTTCGACGGCAACGCGGCGCTCGGATACGCGAAGGCGCATCTCGAGTTCGGCCCGCGCACGCCCGGCACCCCAGCGCACGACAAGGCGGCGGAGTGGATCGTGACGGAGATGAAGAAGCGCACCGACAGCGTGACGACGCAGACGTGGACGCAGACGACGCGGAACGGGACGAAGCTGCCGCTCACGAACATCCTGGCGCGCTTCAATCCGTCGGCGAAGCAGCGCGTGCTGTACGTGACGCACTGGGACACGCGTCCGACGGCCGACGACGATCCGAACTTCGGCAACAAGGCGCGTCCGATCCTCGGCGCGAACGACGGCGCTTCGGGGGTGGGACTGTTCCTCGCGCTCGGCGACGTGTGGAAGAAGACGCCGCCGTCGGTCGGTGTGGATCTGCTGTTCGTCGACGGCGAGGACTGGGGCGACTTCAATCCCGATTCGACGAACAAAGCGTGGCCGGACGCGCTGTTCGGCTCACAGTACTTCGCCGCGCATCCGCCGTCGCCGGACTATCAGCCGCTATACGGAGTTCTGTTCGACATGATCGGCGACTCGGATCTGCAGCTGTGGCAGGAAGGGAACTCGGTGCAGCAGGCGCCGGAGGTCGTGAGCCGCGTGTGGAACACGGGCAAGGAGCTCGGCTACGGCTCGTACTTCCGCGATCAGCCGATGACGCTGATCACCGACGACCATCTGCCCTTCCTCGCGCGCGGCTGGCACGTGATGGATCTGATCGATCTCCAGTACGGCCCGCTGCCGGCGAACGCGGGGCCGGACGATCAGCCGAATCCGAACTATCACCACACGATGCAGGACACGTTCGACAAGCTGTCGGCGAAGTCGTTGCAGGTGGTGGGGGATGTGGCGGTGACGCTGGTGAAGTAGGACGGTTGGGAACGAGAGACGGGGAACGGGAACGGGGAACGAGAAACGGGGCACGGGATCCTAGAT
>CBHWBX010000651.1:0-1790 GCA_966111935.1 uncultured Gemmatimonadaceae bacterium | reverse complement strand
CGTCGAACCTCGCGAAGAAAGAAGGTCGCGAGAAGAAGCCCGAAGAGAGCAACACCGGCGCGATCGTCGGCGGCATCGTCGGTGGTGTCGCCGTCCTCGGCCTGCTCGGTTTCGTCGTCACGCGCAAGAAACCCGGTGCGCAACCGCAACGCCCCGGCATGCCGCAACAGATGCCACCGCCGGGGTATCCGCCGCAGCCACAACAAATGTACGGCCGCGTGCCGCAACACACGCCGCCCCAAATGCCGCAGGGCCAGCCCGTGCCGATTGCGAAGACGGTCGCGATCCAGCCGCAAGGCCCGATGGCGATCGGCTCCCTGTGGTGCACGCGCGGCATGCTCCAAGGTCAACGCTTTGCGCTTGTGCCGAACGGCATCATCGTCGGTCGTCAACCGGGCGTCGCGCACGTGCTCATCAACGATCACCGTGCCTCGGGCAAGCACGTCTGGATCGGCATCGATCAAGGGCGCCTCGTCGCCATCGATCAAGGCACGACGAACGGCACCTACGTCAACGATGTCATGCGTGGCCGCATCACCCGCCAGGAGCTTCGCGACGGTGACACGGTCATCATCAGCGAGCCCGATTGTTTGAGCCTGCAAATTCGCTTGGGTCAGTAACTTGGCGGCCGAGCCGTATACCGACGTCAGCGCGCACGTTCGCGACGAGCTTCGCCGCGTGTGGCTGCGGCTCGAATATCAAATTCGTCTCGGCTGGCGCAAAGAGCTGACGGAAGACGTCGTCGGGCCGGAGGACATGGGGCGGCTGTTTGCGATCGCGCGCGGTACACCGGCGGCGAGCGACACGGGCGCCGATGAGCTGTTGAAGCAGTGGCTCGCGCTACATGAACAGATCGAAGCGCGCATCGCGGCGACGAAGAAGTCGCCGCTCGTCGACGTCATTCGAACCTTCGGCCTCACGTCGCGACAATGGGGCGCGCTGATGTTTGCCCTGCTGCCCGAGGTCGATCCGAACCTCGTGCAGGCGTACCGCTACCTCGCGCGCGACCCGAGTTGCCGCGGTCTCGACGGGCGATTGCTCGCGCAGCTGGTCTACGACACGCCGCAAACCCGTTCGCTGATGGCGCGCGACTTGTCGCCGAGCTCGCCGCTGCTGCGCTATCGCCTCTTCGAGCTTTCGAGCGGCGACTCACTGATGTTCCGGCGAATTCGCGCCGCCCCGCGTCTCGTGTACTTGCTCGACGGAAATCAGCTCGAGCTCGATCCCGAGCTCACCGAAGTCGCGGAGCTACGCAGCGGCGTCGTGACGGGCGCCTTCCCCGCCGTGGCGGTCGATCGCGCTACGGCGGCGCTGCACTCGAACGAAGGCGGGCTCGCCGGGCAAACGTTCGCGGGAAGGGAACTTGGCCAATTTGTCTCGTGCTATCCCGGCCTGCGGGGGGTATAGGGTGGCCATGGCGCGCTCGGCCAGCGCGGTGATGGTGAGCAGCGGGTTGGCCCCCAGCGACACCGGCACGATGGAGCCGTCCAGCACCAACAGCCCAGGGTACACGCCCCCCTTCGGGTGGAACACCTGCCCGAGATGGTTGACAACGCCGCTGTCTATGGTGTCGCCCATCGCGCAGCCGCCCAGCGGATGTACGGTGAGGGTGGCATTGCCTGGCGGCGGGCCGGACAGCACCTTGGAAATGCTCGGCGGAAGGGGGTGCAGCACCGGGTTCTGGATGTACAGTGCGCCCTGCTTGGCAATATTGCCGAGGTATTTGTCCTGCAGTTTGTACACCGGCTGCTGGGCGGCATCCTTGTAGGCCAGACAAAAACTGTCATGCC
>CBHWBX010000650.1:0-1801 GCA_966111935.1 uncultured Gemmatimonadaceae bacterium | reverse complement strand
GCCGCCGCGGGCGTCGGCGCGGCTGATACCGGCGTCGTCCGCCCCGCTGGAGCGAACTCCTCGTCGACCGAGCTGCCGGCGCCAATCGTGATCACGCCGCCGCACACCGAGCAGCGCGCGCGCACGCCCGACGAAGGAATCTTCGCCGGATCGACGCGGAAGATCGACCGACACTCCGGACACGAAACGTTCACGTACCGCCCTCCATTGCAGTCGCCGTCCCATGCGGCGGAGTCGCCGGCACTGATTCCTCGTACGGCGCATCGGTGCGTCGATCGATCGAGAACACCGAGCCGGGCAGCGTCTTCGCGTAGCTCTTCATCTCGGTCGCCAGCGAGCTGACCTGCGCCGCGTGCGTGAAGAACCGGCGCTCGTTCGTCACGACGCCGATCGACACGGTCATCAATGGTACCCGGTGCAGCTGTCCTCGGCGATCCTTGCCGAAGAAATAACCGGCCCGCCGATCCTGTTCCGAGTACTGGAACGGCACCAGCGAGTCGAAGACTGACACGATCTCGCTGCACACCTCGTTCACCTTCGCCGTCGGGATGATGAAGATGAAGTCGTCGCCGCCGATGTGCCCCACGAATCCTTCCTCGAAGCACGTCCCCTTCACGACGTCGTGGAGGATCTGCGCGAGGATACGGATGACGCGATCGCCCTCGTAGTACGAGTAGCGATCGTTGAATTCCTTGAAGTGATCGAGGTCGGCGTAGCAGGTTGCGAACTGCACGCCGAGCGACAGCCGACGGCTGATCTCCGCCTCGATCTCGATCGCCCCAGGCAGGCGAGTCGACGGATGGACATACAGATCGCGATCCGAGCGCCGCAGCATCGCCTCGAGCCGAATGCGCACTTCGGCCGGCGCCTGATGCTCGTGAACGACTTCGTCTGCTCCCGCGCGAAACCCCGCGTCGAACGAATCGAAGTCGTCGGCCGAGACCACGACGGCCGGCACGACGCCCGTATAAGAATCCGCTTTAAGGTGTCGTAACGCCTCGAGCGCCACCCGGGTATCCGCGCGGGTGTCGAACACGACGACGCGCGGTCGGCTCCGCAGCGCGACTCCCATGAGGCTCTCCGCGTCATGAAGACGCACGAGTGGGATGCCGAGCTCGGTCAGCCACCGCTGAACCTCTCCAGGAAGGGCGAGGTCGTCCGGCGAAAAGAGAATCGCGCTGGTTGAGGCCACTCTAAGCGGGAATCAGACGGAAGATTCCGAAAATACCGGTCGCCGGAAACGAAGTCAAATTATGGTCGATTCAGGAGTTGCGCGATTCCGCGGCCGATAGTGATCCAGGTCACCAACGCAACCGACCACCGACCGCCGTACTTCCGTCCGGCATCCGATGGGTCTCCAGCCGGAACACCGAATACGCGTCTACCATGCTGATCAGATGGTTGAGCATCAGCACGGCGATGTCCGCCTTTGCCGCCGCGTCGGCGTCGTTCCGCTTCTCCGTCGACCGTGTAAAAAGGTCGCGCTGGAGCGAGGCGTTGTTCCACGACCAGAGCATGTCGTCCTTGTACGCCCGCTGCGCGTACAGGGCGAGCGCCTCCGCCTTGTTGGTGGTCGTCCCGGTGATGACGCGCCAGGTGTAGCCGTTGAACGTCGAGTCGTTCGTCTCCGGCTCGAGGTGCGTCTCGCTCAGGCTGTACGCACCGCTCTCCTTGAAGTCCCGCATCATCTCGTAGTAGCGCCAATCCCCGTCCGGCCCGTTGGCCGAGAACTGCGCGCGCGCCACGCTCCGCGCCAAGCCTTTGAACTCCCCCTCCTGGCGCGACCGCTCGCTCCGGTCAT
>CBHWBX010000649.1:0-1801 GCA_966111935.1 uncultured Gemmatimonadaceae bacterium | reverse complement strand
CGAAGGACCCCTGTGCTCCGAGGAGATCGAGACCGCCTCAGTGAAAGGGATCCTTCGCCTTCGGCTCAGGATGACGTGGCGTCTTCAATCGAGCCGCCGCCGCAGGCGCGGCGTTCCTTCCCGCGACCCGCAACCCGCAACCCGGCAGTTCCTGCAGTTCCTGCAGTTCCACCCTCCGCCACGGGTTTGCCAAACCGACCCAACCGCCGAACATTCCCCCGATGCGCCCCCTCTCCCTCGCCCTCGCCGCGGTCGCATTTACACGCGCCCTCACCGCCCAGTCGATCGACCCCGCTCGCCTCGACTCGATCATTCAGAAAACCGTCGCCGACAAGCAGCTCGTCGGTCTGTCCGTCGGCGTGATGCAGGACGGCAAGGTGATCCTCGCCAAGGGCTACGGCGTGCGTGACCTCGCGTCGCGCGCGCCGGTGACGCCGCAGACGATGTTCGCCGTCGGCTCGGTGACCAAGCAGTTCACCTGCGGCTCGGCGCTCATGCTCGCCGAACAGGGAAAGCTGTCGTTCAGCGACCCGGTGTCGAAGTGGTTCCCGAATCTCACCCACGCGCGCGACATCACGCTGCTCGACATCGGCGGGCATCTTTCCGGTTACCGCGACTACTATCCGCTCGACTTCGTCGATCAGGAGATGCGGAAGCCGGCGACGGCCGACGAGATCATCGATCGCTACGCGAAGCGTCCGCTCGATTTCGCTCCGCGCTCACGCTACTCGTACAGTAACACCGGCTTTCTCATCCTCGGGCGCGTCGTCGAAAAGGTGAGTGGGCAGCCGATCGGCACCTTCTTTCAGCAGCACATCTTCACGCCGCTCTCGATGACGCGCACCGCGTTCGAGCCGTCGTTCAGTGGCGACATGGCGAAGGGCTACACCTCGTTCGCACTCTCCGAGCCGCTGCCTGCCGAGCAGGAGGCGAAGGGGTGGGCCGGCGCCGCGGGCGCGATCTACTCGACGCCGACCGACCTGCTCGCGTGGGATCGCTCGCTCGTCGATCACAAGCTTCTATCGAAGACGTCGTACGACGTCATGACTACCGCGCAACGATTGAGCGATGGTCGCTCGAGCGGCTACGGCTGCGGTGAGAGCGTCAACGACCGCGGACCCGCTGTGGTGCTCTCGCACGGTGGCGCGGTCGCCGGATTCGTCGCGCAAAATACGATCATCCCCGCGACGCGCTCGGCGGTCGTGCTGCTCGCGAACACCGACTTCTCGGCGATCGGCCCGCTCAATCAGCAGATCGTGCAAATGCTCCTCCCGCGTGGCATCGATGTGCCGGTGATCCACGGTGCCACGGCGCTCGACGCGGCGAAGAAGTTCCTCGGCGATCTCGAGAAGGGTACCGTCGACCGCGCGTCGCTCGGTGAGGACTTCAGCATCTACCTCACACCCGAGCGGCTTGCCGCCGGACAGAAGGCGATCAACGCCCTCGGTCCGATCAAGGATGTGAAAGTGGTGAACACCGCCGAGCGTGGAGGGATGGAGGTCGCGATCGTGCAATTCACCGCCGGGACGACGCAGGCGATCGGAGTGATGTATCGTTATCCGGACGGGAAGATCCAGGAATTCCTTTTCCAGAGAAATTGATGCGTCGTTTCGTCGTCGCGCTGTCGTTGTTCCTGTCGTCCACCGCCGTCGCTCAGAAGCAGCCCGTCTCCAACGGCCGTATTGCCGGCGAGATCGCCGCCGGCGTCGTCGCCATCCCACTCGGCTTCGCCGCCGGGTACACCATCGGCTCGGGCCTCCGTCCGCACGGCTCGTCGAACACCGGCGTCATCGGGGGGCTC
>CBHWBX010000648.1:0-1803 GCA_966111935.1 uncultured Gemmatimonadaceae bacterium | reverse complement strand
TCGGGGCCGAGGAGACGGCTCTTGAAGCTCACCCATCGCTTGCGGTGCTCGAGCTCGTCCCACGCGACCTGATCGCGTCCGTAGCCGCTGCGCTCCGTCACCACGGTCGGGTCGAGGCCGGTTGCCAGCGGATGCATGCGAATGACGACTTCGCGATCATCTCCCTGGACGAGCTGCAGCGTTACCGTGCCCGGCTCGTACCCGAGCTTGCGGACGCGAATGACGTACGTCCCGGTGGCGAGTGGGCGAAACAGGAATCCGCCGTTTGCGCGCGTCGTCCCTGAGCCGTTTCGCCCGACGAGCTGGACCTCTGCTTCAGGAATCGCGTTCCCGTCGGTGTCGATGACCAGCCCGAGGATCGACGCGCGCGCCGCCGCCGTCTTGTCCTCCTCGGCGCGCACGACGACCGGGTCGAGCTGACGGGGAATTTGCTGGAGCGCGACCTCGACACTCGTTCGCTCGCCGACGCGCGCCGGCCAGTTGAACTCGACGCTGCGATATCCGAGTCGGCGGAACCAGACGACGTACGCGCCGGGAGCGACATCGCCGAGCAGAAATTGACCACGCTCGTCGCTGCGCGTGGCCCGTCCGGCGTCGCGGAGGATGACTTCGACGTCGCGAAGCGGAGTGCCCGCGGAATCGCGGACGATACCGGTGAGGCTCGCGGGCGCCTGGGCTTGGAGCGCGCGCGCGCCCGCCGCGAGTGTTGCAGCGGCGACGACCAGAGCGGTGATTCCGCAGCGAAAAGCCATGAAGGTGCAGGGTCAGGGTGGCCTGATCCTGCACCTTCATGAGAATTCTTGCAAGAGGAGCTCTTACGGCCGGGCCTTCGACGCGTTGAGCTCCTCGGCGAGCTTGAGCGCGTTGTACGCGTTCACGATTCCGCCGGTGACCGAGAGCGATCCGAACGCCACCATGCGGCTGCCTTCGCCGGGGCGGGCGACCATCTGGTTCGGCACCTTCGTGACGGAGCTCATGATGACCTTCTTCACGTCGGCCGCGGTGAGGTTCGGGTAGTAGTTCATGATCAGCGCCGCGAGGCCGCTCACGACGGGCGCGGCCATGCTCGTGCCGCTGTCGCGCTCGTACTGGTTGCCGGGGATCGTCGAGAGGATGTCGACGCCGGGGGCAAAGACGTCGACCTGCTGCTGGCCGTAGTTCGAGAAGGTCGCGGCGAGCGAGTCGCCCCCCTTCCACGACGACGCACCGACTTCGATCCAGTTCGCCGGGCGGCCGCCGCCGATGTAATCGGGGGTCGGGAAGTTCTTCCCCTTCGAGAGGTCGGCGCCGTCGTTGCCCGCGGCGTGCACCATCAGGATGCCCTTCGAGTCGGCGTACTTCACCGCATCGTCGACCGCCTGCTTGTACGGGGAGTAGCCCTTGCCGAAGCTCATGCTGATGATCTGCGCGCCGTGATCGGCGGCGTAGCGGATCGCGTTCGCGACGTCCTTGTCGCGCTCGTCGCCGTCGGGCACGGTGCGGATCATCATGAACTTCACGGCCGGGGAGATGCCGTCGATGCCGATGCCGTTGCCGCGCACGGCGCCGATGATGCCGGCGACGTGCGTCCCGTGCTTGCGTCGCTTCCGGGCCCTGGACATCACGGTTGCCGTAGTCGTGCTGGTTGGGGTCGGCGTAGTTGTCGCCGACGATCGTGCGCGGGTTGAAGTCCGGGTTTAGAGAATACTGAACCTGCCCCTCGAGCGACTTGAGGCCATCCTCGATCACCGACGGCGACGCGCCCTGCGACGCGAGCTCGAGGTAGATCTGGCGCGCCTGGGTGAGCTGCGGCGTCGACGGCGC
>CBHWBX010000647.1:0-1820 GCA_966111935.1 uncultured Gemmatimonadaceae bacterium | reverse complement strand
GACCGCTACGGGCATGTCGCCGGCGACGACGTGCTGAAGCGGATGACGCGCTTCCTGATGCGGCATGTGCGCGCCGAAGAGGCAGTGTTGCGCGTCGGCGGCGACGAGTTCGTGGTGCTGCTCGAGGGAGCCGACGCCGAGCAGACGAAGCTCGTCGCCGACCGGCTGCGCAGCGAGGCGCTCGAGCGCGCGCCGGTGCCGTTCTCGCTCGGCTACGCGTCACGCGAGCCGGGAGAGCTGGTGCAGCAGCTGCTCGACCGCGCCGACCGGGGGCTGATGGCGGTGCGCGTGATCAAGCGCAATACCGACCCGCGCCAGCAGCCTGCGCAGCCGACGAATGACTAGCGGGTCGCCCGCTTCTTCGTCGCGCGGCGCTTTGCGGCCGGCGCCTTCTTCGCGGAGCGCTTCTTTGCGCCGCGCTTGGCCGACGGCCGACGCTTTGCCCGCGCAGGCGTCTCCTCGTCCGCCGGCGCGCGATTGCTGTTCCAGACGCGGCTGCGTCCCGTCGCGATCTGGTCCATCGTCCGTCCGGTGGTGACCGACGTCTGCACCGCTTCGGTCACGTCGAGCTCCTTCGTCGCGAACTCGTCGCGATGCTTGATGAGCAGCCACTGTGCGCGTGCTCCTTCGCGCCGCATGCGCACGAGCACCCAGCCGCCCTGCAGCCGCTCGCCGTGGAGCACGAACTTCAGGTCGCCGCGCTCGTAGCCGTCGCGAAGCGATTCTTCACCGCCGCCGTCCTCGGCTTCATACGTGCCGCGATCCCAGAGCATCACCGTCCCGCCGCCGTACTGTCCCTTCGGAATCGTCCCCTCGAAGGTGTTGTACTCGATCGGGTGATCCTCGACTTCCATCGCCAGGCGGCGCACCGCCGGATCGTAGCTCGGACCTTTCGGCACGGCCCAGCTCTTCATCACGCCGTCGAGCTCGAGACGGAAATCATAATGAAGATGGCTCGCCGCGTGTTTCTGGACGACGAACTTCAGTCCGCGCCGCGAGCGCTTGTGTGCCTTGCCTTCCGGCTCCGCCGTCTTCGTGAAGTCGCGCTTCCGTTTGTACTCGGCGAGCGGCTTCGTTTTCGGTCGAGTGCGCTTTCGAGTGGCCATGCTCCCTGATCGGGCAATGGCCATGCCGACTTCGTCTCAGCGGCGCGACTGACTCAACGTGATCATGGCGACTGCCCCGAGAATCACCGCGGCGCCGGCGATCATCGACGTGGTGATCGGCTCGCGGGCGACGGCCCAGCCGAGGAGAACGGCGACGACCGGATTCACGTAGGCGTACGTCGATGCCTTCGCCGGTGAGACCGCCTTGAGCAGGTAGACATACGCGGTGAAACCGACGAGCGATCCGAACGTCACGAGATACGTCCAGCCGAGCAGGGATTGGCCGGACACCTGCGCGATCGAGAAGCCGTGCGTTTCGCCGGAGAGCGCGGCCGAGAGCACCATCGCCGCGCCGCCGCCGAGCATCTGCATCCCCGTCGCCATCGCACTCGACTTCGGACGCGAGGCGTAGCGGTTGTAGACGGAGCCCGCGGCCCAGGCGAATGCGCCGGCGACGAGGATCAGCGCCGCGGTGAGATCGACCGGCTGGCTGCTGTCGAGCGGGCCGATGAGGATCACGAGTCCGGCGAGTCCGACGAACACGCCGGCGATCGTCGCATTGCCCGAACGCGTGCCGCGTGGACGCAGCCAGTCGAGCAGCACCATCCAGAGCGGCACGACGGCGACGATCAGCGCGGCGAGCCCCGACGGCAGTCGCGTCTCCGCCCACGAGACGGCGCCGTGGTTCGCCAGGTGGCGGATGCCGGTCTCGCC
>CBHWBX010000646.1:0-1821 GCA_966111935.1 uncultured Gemmatimonadaceae bacterium | reverse complement strand
ACGTTCTGCCCGAGGCTGCACCGCTCGCCGATCACGGCACCGGGCATTATGTGGCAGAAGTGCCAGACCTTCGACCCGGCACCCACCACCGCGCCGTCGTCCACGTACGCCGACTCGTGGATGAAGGTCGCGTCGCTCATGCGCCGCTCACGGTCGACGCGCGCGTCGCGGCCAGCTCCGCCTGCCACTCCTGGAGCGACTTCACCGCCGGACGCCGCGACTTGAGCGAAAGGATCGCGTCGCCAGCCGCGCTCGCCGCGGACATCGTCGTCGTGTACGACACGCGATTCACGATTGCCGCCTGGCGCAGCAGATAGTCGTCGAGCTGCGCGTGCTTGCCCATCGGTGTGTTGATGAGCAGCTGCACGTCGTGGTTCACGATCATGTCGAGACAGTTCGGACGTCCTTCGTGCACCTTGAACACGGCGCGCGCCGGGATGCCCCGCGCCCGCAGATACGACGCGGTGCCGGACGTCGCCATCACCTCGAAGCCCATCTCGTGGAAGCGGCGCGCGATCGGCGTCACGGTCGGCTTGTCCGAATCCGTGACGGTGATCAGCACCGAGCCCTCGAGCGGCAGGCCGTTCGACGCCGCGAGCTGCGACTTCGCGAACGCCGCGCCGAACGAGTCGGAGATACCCATGCACTCACCCGTCGAGCGCATCTCCGGGCCGAGCACCGGGTCGGTTCCCGGGAACTTGTTGAACGGGAACACCGCCTCTTTCACCGACACGTACGGCGGCACGATCTCTTCCGTGTATCCGATCTCGTCGAGCGAATCGCCGATCATCACGCGAGCGGCGAGCGACGCGAGCGGCACGCCGATCGCCTTCGACACGAACGGAATCGTGCGGCTGCCGCGCGGATTCACCTCGAGGATGTAGACGGTGCCGTCCTTGATCGCGTACTGCACGTTGATCAGGCCGACGACGCCGAGCGCCTCGGCCAGCGCGACGGTCTGCTTGCGCATCGTCTGCATGTCCGACTCGCCGATCAGATACGGCGGAAGCACGCACGCCGAGTCGCCCGAGTGAATCCCGGCGTCCTCGATGTGCTGCATGATCCCGCCGATCACGACGCGCTTGCCGTCGGAGATCGCGTCGACGTCGCACTCGAACGCGTCCTCGAGGAAGCGATCGATCAGCACCGGGCGGTCTTCCGACACGCGTGCCGCCGTCGCGAAGTAGTCGCTCAGCGACTCCGGATCGTACACGATCTGCATCGCGCGGCCGCCGAGCACGTACGACGGACGCACGAGCACCGGGTAGCCGATCTTCTCCGCTGCGGCGAGCGCTTCCTCGACCGACGTCGCCGTACCGTTCGGCGGCTGCGTCAGACCGAGATCGCGCGCGATCTTCTCGAAGCGGCGACGATCTTCCGCGATGTCGATCGCGTCCGGCGACGTGCCGAGGATCTTCACCCCCGCCTTCTCGAGCGCGCGCGTGAGCTTGAGCGGCGTCTGGCCGCCGAGCTGCACGATCACGCCTTCCGGCTGTTCGCGATCGACGATCTCGAGCACGTCCTCGAACGTCAGCGGCTCGAAGTACAGCTTGTCCGAGGTGTCGAAGTCCGTCGACACCGTTTCCGGGTTCGAGTTGATCATGATCGTCTCGAATCCGCGCTGCCGCAGCGCCATCACCGCGCGCACGCAGCAGTAGTCGAACTCCACACCCTGGCCGATGCGATTCGGACCGCTGCCGAGGATCACGACCTTCCGACGATCGCTCTTCGGCGCTTCGCTCTCCTCGTCGTAGCTGCCGTAGAGGTACGGCGTCGCCGACGGGAACTCGCCGGCGCAGGTGTCGACCATCTTGTACGACG
>CBHWBX010000645.1:0-1826 GCA_966111935.1 uncultured Gemmatimonadaceae bacterium | reverse complement strand
TGCTCGAACGCGTGGAGGTCGGGCGTGTGCTTGGTCGCGGGCGGGGTCATCCCGGAAAGGTACGGATCCACCGCCGTGCGAGGGAAGCGCGCCGGCCGGCGTAAACCCTTTGTCGGGCGGGCAGTGACTGAACAGACGAACACTCACGCCTTAGAGGTTTTTCGATGCGAGTCATTGCTTTGCTCGCCGCCGCGACGATGGCGTCGCCGGCGGCCGCCCAAGTCACCGTCATGGGCGCGCCCGGGGTCTTCGGCGCGAACGTCATGCGCGCCGGCCTGGACATGCCGCGCGCCGTCATCGGCGTCACCACCACGTCGTCCGCCACCAACCGCGACACGCTCGGTGTGCTCGTGAGCTCCGTGCAGCCCGGCAGCCCCGCGGACAAGGCGGGCATCGAGGAAGGGAATCGGATCGCTTCGGTGAACGGCGTCACCCTCAAGCTCGCCGCCGCCGACGTCGGGGAGTTCGACGTCGCGGGATCGATGTCGCGCCGTCTGACGCGCGAGCTCGACAAGCTGAAGCCCGGTGATGAAGTCGATCTGCGCGTCTACGCGAGCGGGCAGACAAAGACGGTGAAGGTGAAGACGATCGCGCCGGATTCGCTCTACGAGTCGCCGGTCCGGCGCCGCGCCGCCGATCGGGCCACGCTCGGTCTGAACGTCGCGCTCACGGGGAGCGCCCGCGACTCGATCGGCGTCTTCGTGATGTCGGTGGAAGACAACGGCCCGGCGGCGAAGGCCGGGATCGAGGAAGGCGCGCGCGTCGCGTCGATCAACGGCGTCGACCTTCGCGCACGCCGCGGCGAGCCCGATGAGGACGCGATCCTGCGTGCGTCGAGCGTCTCGCGCCTCGAGCGCGAGCTCGGCAAGGTCAAGCCGGGCGACGACGTCGACCTCCGCGTCTTCGCCAACGGGCAGTACCGTTCGGTGAAGGTGAAAGCGGTGAGCCGCAACGATCTGCCGCGGAAGGGAGGCGCGACGCTCATCTACGGCCGTGACGCGATGATCGATCTGCCGCCGATGCCGCCGATGCCCGCGATCGCTCCGATGATGGAGCGGCTGTCGGTCGAGGCGCCGCGCATCAACCAGGAGCTGCGGCGCGCGCTGCCCCGGGTGATCGGACTGAATCGCGTCGTCTGGTAGAGGCGAATGCAAAGAGAGCGCAGCGACGATCGCTGCGCTCTCTTTCGTTTGCTAGAACTCGACCTGTGCTCCGAGCTCGACGACGCGGTTCGGAGGGATGCTGAAGAACTCCGTCGCCGACCGTGCGTTGCGCGACATGATGACGAAGATCTTCTTGCGCCACCGCGCCATGCGCGGCAGCGGCAAATCGTCCGGCGCGCGACGCGTGCCCGGCTTCCGCTCGCCGGCCGTCGCGATGATGATCCGCTCGCGGCCGAGGTAGAAGGTCGTCTCGTTCGGCCGCGCCTTGAGCCCGAACTCGCGAGCCCGCTGCAGGATCTCCGGCACGTTCGGCGTCTCCATGAAGCCGTAGCGCGCCGTGATGCGGAAGAAGCCCTGCTCGAGCTTCTCGAAGGTCAGACGGTCGGCCGGCTTCACCTCCGGCACTTCCTGCGTCACGACCGACATCAGGATCACCTGCTCGTGCAGCACCTTGTTGTGCTTGAGGTGGTGCAGGAGCACGACGGGTACGCCGTCGTTCGACGACGTCATGAAGACCGCGGTGCCCGGCACGCGCGGCGGCTTGCGCCGGCTCACGTCGCCGAGGAAGAGATCGAGCGGCAGCGCACCGGAGTTGAGCGCGTGATTGAGGAGCAGACGGCCCTTCTTCCACGTGCTCATCAGCGTGAACACGCCGATGGCGAT
>CBHWBX010000644.1:0-1837 GCA_966111935.1 uncultured Gemmatimonadaceae bacterium | reverse complement strand
TCGTTCCACGCACCCCGGCGTCGATCGACGCATTCGCGGCCGGCCAGCCGCTGGTGCTGCGTGATCCGAACGATCCGGCGGCGCGCGCCTACACCGCGCTGGCGGAGCAGCTGGCAGGGAAACTCGAGTGATCGGAAGACTCGCGAAAATCGCGATGGGAGTGCTGGCGATCGGCGCGGTGGCCTGCATCGATCTATCGGCTCCGAAGAATGAACCGGCGTCGATCTCGCTCGTGCAGGTGCCCGAGCAGTTCATCGTGCGCGGCGACGTGATGCGCGACTCGCTCGGCAGGGTCGTTCCGCCGACGGTGATCGCATATGACGCGAATGGAACGCCGGTCGGCGATTTCACGGCGAGCTTCTTCGTCACCGACTCCTTCCCGGTGTTCGGCATCGCGTCGAACGGATCGCTCGTTGCCGGCCCGAAGACGGGGACCGGCCACATCCTGGGCCAGATCGGGGGCGTCCAGACGCCGACCCTGCTGATCTATGTCACCGTGGAGCCGAAGGCGCTCGTCAAGCTGACGACCGGCTCGGATACGCTGGTTCTGGTATCCGGCATCGACTCGGCGACGTCGATCGCGCGGTTCAACATGTCCGTGGCGGTCCGCGGGGGCACCGGCGCGCCGACCGACTCAGGGGTCGGGGGCGCGTTCGTCACCTATCGCCTCGTGCCGCCGGGGCTGCCGAGCTCGAACCCTGCGGTGAAGGTCGCGTACGTCGCGGACGCGTCGAACAACCCGATGACGATCGATACGACCAACGCGAACGGCGTGTCGTCGAACCGCTCGCTCGTCGTGAACTCCCGGACGCTTGCCGACACCGCGCTGCTTCTTGGAGGCAAAGTTGCCACGCTGACGGTCGAGGCGAGCATGTCGTACCGCGGCGTCCCGCTCGTCGGCTCGCCGCAGCGTTTCGAAATCAAGCTGAAGAGCCCGTTGTTCAAGTAGCAGACTTCTGCATCGAGGACAGCGATGATTGCCACGGGTGGTCCGCGTAATTCCGCGCCGGGAACGCTGAACGCGCTGTTCCTCGATGCGGTCGAGAAGTATCGCAAGCCCGACGCGCTCCAGGTGAAGCGCAACGGACGGTACGAGCCGATCTCCCACGCCGCGCTCGCCGATCGCGTGCGTCGCGCCGCGCTCGGCCTCGAGCTGCTGGGCGTTCAGGCGGGTGATCGCGTCGCGATCCTCTCGGAGAACCGTCCGGAATGGGCGATCGCCGACTACGCGTGCCTCTCGCTCGGCGTCGCCGACGTTCCGATCTATCCGAACCTGCCGCCGGACCAGGTCGCGTACATCATTCGCGACTCCGGCTCGGTCGTGGCGTTCGCGTCGACCGACGAGCAGGTGGCGAAGCTCGCCGAAGTGCGCAACGAGTGCCCGGCGCTGCGCCATGTGATCTGCTTCGGAAATTCGGCGGGCAAGGCCGACCTGACGATCGCCGATCTCGAGAAGCGCGGCGCCGAGATCGACACTGCCGAGCGACGCGCGCAGTATCTCGCGCGCGCCCGCGCGGTGAAGCCGGACGATCTCGCGACGATCATCTACACGTCGGGCACGACGGGCGAGCCGAAGGGCGTGATGCTCAGCCACGACAACATCTACTCGAACGTCATGGCGAATGCGGCGGCGATCCCGTTCGCGGGCAACGACGTCTGCCTGAGCTTCCTGCCGCTGTCGCACATCTTCGAGCGGAACGCCGGCCATTACGCGATGATGCAGACGGGAACGAGCATCGCGTATGCCGAGTCGATGGACACCGTCCCGCAGAACCTCGTCGAGGTGCGGCCGACGCTCGTGCTGTCGGTGCCGCGGTTGTACGAGAAGATGTACGCG
>CBHWBX010000643.1:0-1838 GCA_966111935.1 uncultured Gemmatimonadaceae bacterium | reverse complement strand
GTACACGGCGTCGACGCCGATCCAGACGGCCCAGTTCTCGACGAGCTTGCGTGCGAGCATCCACTCGGCGACAAGGCTCACCGCGGTCGTGCCCGAGTCGACGAGCGGCATCGCACCGCCGGCAAGTTTCGTGAACGCGATCAGCCCCGCCCAGATCAGGAGCGTCGCGCCGACGAGCCGAACGGCGAGCTCACGGTGCGTGCGGCGCACGACGAGCGCGTCCTTGCGCGCGCCGCCGTAGAGCCACTGATGCCAGCCGTAGATCGACAGCGCGAGATACACGAGCTGGAGCCCGGCATTCGCGTACAGCTTCTGCTGCACGAACAGCACCGCGTAGAGCGCGACGTTGATGATGCCGACCGGCCAGTTCGAGATCTTCTCGTAGACGCTCAGCCAGACGCCGGCAATGCCGAACAGCACCGCGACCAGCTCGAGACAGCTCGATCCGTGCGCGACGAGCCAGTCGCAGAGCGACGTGAAAAGACTCACCGCGCGCCGAGCGACGCGATCCGATCGTCGCCCGCCTTGCGCACACGCGCGGCCGCGGCCGCGATCGCCCGCGTCGTCTCCGGCGACGCTCCACCGACTTCGATGTCGCGCATCGTGCCGAGCGACGCGGCGTAGTAGTCCGCCCAGGTACGAAGGATGTCTTCTTCCCTGGCCCGGTCACCGCCCGAGGCGACCGCCGCGCGGCTGAGCTTCGCCTCGGTGTCGAGACGGGCGATCGCCATCCGCTCCTGCTCGGCGACCAGCGCGCGGGCGGTCGCACCGTCCGCGGAGGTGAGCGTGAGGATCGATGCGAGCGCCGCCGTGCCGACGTTCACGAGCTCCGACTTCGACACCTTGTCGATGCGGTCGCCGTCGGTGTGGTAGAACTGATCGGTGAAGTGCCAGAAGAGCGCGCCCGGCTTCTTGAACTGGAGGAACGGCGTGTGGTCGCTCCCTCCCTCGAACGGATTCGTGCGCACGACCCACCCGGTCACCGCGGCTTCGTCGAGGCAGCGCGCGAGCAGAAAGTCGTTGTAGAAGCTCGGAACGAGATCCTTCTTCTCGAGCGGACGGCCGCCCCACTCGCTGTGCTTGTCGTCGCCGCGCGTCCAGATCGCGCTCGGGTCGGGCATCTTCTCGATCAGGAACGTGCCGCCGGTCTTGCTCGCGTCCTCACCGGTCATGTCGAGGCTCAATCCCCACTTCACCCCGCGCGTGCGCACCGAATCGTCGGCAAGGAAGTTTCGCGTCTGCGCGATCTCGAGGCCGAACAGCATCGTGATCGTGCGCGCCGGCGTCACGTCGCCGCGCTTCACGAGCGTCGCGAGGACACGTGCCATCTCGCTCAGATCGCCGACGCCCGACGCATTGTCGTTCGCCCCCGGCTCCTGCACGTGCGCGCTCACGACGTACCGCTCGTCGGGCAGACGCTTGCCGCGCACTTCGGCGACGAGCGTCATCTCGTTCGACGGATACATCTTCGACTTCGTGACGACGCGAACGCGCGTCGGCCCCTTGGCGAGCGCCGCGCGCAGCTTCGTCACGGCGTCGAACGAAAGCGGAATCCCCCACGATTTCGCCGCCGAATCGTAGGCGATCGATCCGAACTGGATCGAGTGCGTGTTCTTCTCCGGCTGCGTGTAGGCGGGCATGCCGTAGGTGAGCACACCGAGCGCGCCGCGCTTCTGGACGGCTTCGCCGAACGCCCGGCCGACGTTGCCATCGGCGAGTACGATCTTGCCGCGCACGGCGGCTTTGTCGAAGTCCGCGGGCGTTCCCTTCCCCACGTCCACGAGCTCGGCGACGATGCCCGTATCGGACGTCGAGAACGACATGATGGCGAGCATGTT
>CBHWBX010000642.1:0-1840 GCA_966111935.1 uncultured Gemmatimonadaceae bacterium | reverse complement strand
GCTTTCTGGGACAGACGCTGCTTCCGCTTACCGGGGAGGCGGTGGATACGCCGGCGACGCTACCCGCCGGCTGGCATGCGAGCGGCCTGCCGCTCTTCGGCGTCCTGGCGGCGTTCGTCGTCGCGATGTTCGCCTATCAGGCAGCGCAGCCCTTCTACAATGCGATGATGCCGGAGCTCGTTCCCCCCGACGAGCAGGGCCGCCTTTCGGGATTCGGCACCGCACTCGGCTACGTCGGCTCGGTGATGGGCGTCCTGCTCGTCGCGCCGTTCTTCAACGGCGTCCTGCCGCCGGGAATCAGGTTGAGCCCGGGCACCATGAATGTGCTCCACACGATCTTCCCGTACACGTCGCATGGTGGGCGGGTGTCGGCGTTCGTGCCGACGGGCGCGCTGTTTCTTCTCTTCTCGCTGCCGCTCTTTTTCGTCTGTCGCGATCACAACCCGGCGCCCAAGGGCACGCCGGTGGATTGGAAAAAAGCCTTCCGTGAGGTCGCGCAGACGCTGCGCGACGCGAAGCAGCACCCCGGCACGCTCCGCTTCATTCTCGCGTCGTTCGTCTACCAGGATGCGATCGGGACGATCGTCGGGTTCATGACCCTGTACGCCGTCAAAGCGGTCGGCTTCGAGAAGGGCTCTGAGGTCACGCTCTTTCTCGTGCTGACGATTCCGTCGATCTTCGGCAGCTACATCTACGGGCATCTCGTCGACCGCTTCGGGCCGAAGCGCAGCCTCATGGCGACGCTCCTTCTCTGGATCGCGCTTCTCGTCGTGATGACCGCCGTGCCCGGGAAGATGGCGTTCTGGATGGTCGGCCTGGCGATCGGTCTCAACTTCGGCGGCGTGCCGACGGCCGAACGCCCGGTGCTCCTGAGCCTCGTCCCCGACATCGAGGCCGGCCGCTACTTCAGCCTCATGCTGCTCTCGTCGCGCGCAGCCGCGGTGCTCGGACCACTCGTCTGGGGGCTCACCGTCGACGGACTCGAGTCGAGCTTCGGAACGGCGATCGCCTATCGCGCCGCGGTGATGACGGTCGTGCTGATGTTCGTGATCGCGGCCTGGATTCTCCGCGGCGTCCCCGACCGCGCGGTCCGCATCGGCGGCTGACGTCGATGTACGCGTTGCTGCGCGCGGCGGCCGGCATCGCGCTGCGCTGGTACTATCGCGACATCCGCGTCCTCGGCGCCGATCGCATTCCTCGCGATCGGCCGCTGCTCCTCGTCGTGAATCATCCGAACGCGCTGATCGACGCGCTGCTCGTCGGCTGGGTAATGCCGCGTCGCATCATGATCACCGCGAAGTCGACGCTCTTCACCAACCCGCTCGCCGCGGCGATCCTGCGCTGGCTCGGCGTCGTGCCGCTTCGCCGCGCGGCCGACGAGGAGAGCAACGGTGGGCGCTCCGCGGCATCACGAAATGCCGAGACGTTCGGCGCCGTTCAGCAGGCGCTCGCCGCTCGGCAATGCGTTCTGATCTTTCCCGAGGGACGCACGCCGAACGAGCCGACGCTCGCGCCGCTCAAGTCGGGCGCGGCGCGCATGGCGCTCCAGGCGTCGGGTGACGTGCCCAATCTCGCCATTCTCCCGATCGGCCTGATCTTCGAGCGAAAGGAAGCGCCGCGGTCGCGCGTGCTCGTGACGATCGGCGACGCCATTCCCGTCGCGCAGTGGCGCGCCGCGCACGCCGAGCACACACCGAATGGGTCGGCGGTGGCGTCGCTGACGAAGGAGATTACCGCGCGGCTCCAGTCGCTTACGCTCAACTATCCGACGCTCGACGACGCGGCGCGTGCGTTCCGATTTGCGACCCTCGTCGCGTCGGTGGTCGACGACCCGCCGGCG
>CBHWBX010000641.1:0-1847 GCA_966111935.1 uncultured Gemmatimonadaceae bacterium | reverse complement strand
GGATCATGTCGTCGTTGTACAGATTGCCGGCGATCTGCGTGCAGATCGGCTGCGGATTGAGCGGGGGCTGCGGCGCCGGGGCGGCCGTCGAATCGGCGCCACCGCGGCCGCCGCGACCCTGGTTCACCGGACGCATTCCGAACGCCATCTGCACCACTGCCACCGGATGGCCCGTCTGCGCGTGCAGCCCCGTATCCGCGGCGCCGATGTAGAGATCGATGTCCTTCAGATATTCCTGCCACGCCGTGATGTACATCTGACGACGCCGCTGCGACTGGAGGAAGTCCATCGCCGTCGGGATGCGCCCCGGCACCCAGCGATTGAGCTGGCCGCTCGTCGGGCCGGAGCCGGTGCCGCCGGCAAGTGCGACGCCGCCCGGAGCACCGCGGCCCGCGCCACCAGCTCCGCCCGCACCACCGCCGCGCGCCGGCGTGCCGTAGGTCGTGAGGATCTGGTTCATGTCCATCCCCAGCTCCTTCGCCTTCATCTGCACGTACGAATCGAACGCCGCCGCCGACTCGACGTCGAGGCCGCCCTGGCTGCCCGCGACGGTCGGCGGATCGCCGAGGTCGCGCGGCTTCGCACCGAGCTCGCGCAGCTTGTCGACGAACGCCGTGAAGTTCGGATCATTCGTCGCCTGCTTGCGCACGCCAAGGCGAAGCTTCGAGAAGTCGATGTTCGGGTCGAAGTGGAACGGCATCGTGATCGAGCCGTTGTCCTTCGGATCGGCGCCGTGAATGACGTTGAAGACGAGCGCTGCATCCTCGGCCGTGCGCGTGAGCGGTCCGACGCGATCCTGCGACCACGCGAGCACCATTCCGCCGTGACGGCTCACGCGGCCGAAGGTCGGACGCAGCGCGGCGATGCCGCACGTCGTCGCCGGTCCGACGATCGAGCCCGACGTCTCCGTGCCGATGCCGAACGCGACGCATCCGCCGCCCGTCGCCGAGCCCGGCCCCGCCGACGATCCGCCCGACGCCTGCGTCGTATTCCAGGGATTCTTCGTCTGGCCGCGGAACCAGTTCGCGCCCTGCGCGAACTGACCGGTCGTGAGCTTGGCGATCAGCACGCCGCCGGCGTTGCGAATGCGCTGCACGACTTCAGCATCGAAGTCGAACACGCGATTCTCGAAGTCGGCCGCGCCCCACGTCGTCGGCGTGCCCTTCACGGCGAAGAGATCCTTCACGCCCCACGGAATGCCGTGCAGCGGTCCGCGATACTTGCCCGCTTTGAGCTCGGCGTCCATGCGCGCGGCGTCGGCGAGCCCCTGTTCTTCCATGATCGTCACGGCGCAGAGCAGCGTCGGGTTCAGTCGCTTGAGACGCTCGAGATAGATCTGCGTGAGCCGCGTCGACGTGAGCTTCCCCGCCTTGATCGCCGCGGCCAGCCGATGCACCGGCATGAATGCGATCTCTTCGTCCGTCGAGGGAAGCGACGCATTCCCCCACGGCGCGATCGGGAACGCACCGCGCGTCGTCGTGTTCCACGCGAACGGCTGACGCTCGAACGCGGCGACGCCGCGCTCGCGATACGTCTTCTCGAGCAGGGCCCCGGTGCCGCCCGGATACGGCTCGAACGTCCACGACGGCGCTTCCATGTTGTCGAGATGCACGGGCTCGGCCTGCTGCTGCGCTCCGCGGCCGTTGCCGGTACCCCCGGCCACACCCTGCGCGATCGCCTTCGAGCCGAAGCCGAAGGTCGTTGCCGCGGCGGCGGCGATCGACATGAAGACGAAGCTGCGGCGGTCGACGCCGTCGAGGTTCATCTCGTCAGCGAGCTGCTCGGCGTCGGCCTGGGCCTGGTCGAGCAGGTCGAGCTCATCGTGTAGCGACATGCAGAGGTCTCCG
>CBHWBX010000640.1:0-1866 GCA_966111935.1 uncultured Gemmatimonadaceae bacterium | reverse complement strand
TCGTCCTCGACGGCGGCGAGCTCGCGCTCACGAAGACGCCGAACCAGGACAGCCCGCTGCTCGACGGCCAGACGCCGCTGCTCGGCAACGACGTCTGGGAGCACGCGTACTACCTCAAGTACCAGAACAAGCGCCCGGACTACCTCAAGGCCTGGTGGAACGTCGTCAACTGGGACAAGGTCGCCGAACGACTCGGCTGATGCCGATCAGCTGATCTCGATCATTTGAAGCGAACGCCGCCGCGCATCACGAACTCCACGTTCGCGAGCGCGGCGATGTCGTTTGCCGGATTGCCGCGCACCGCGATCAGGTCGGCGTCGTAGCCGGCCGCGATCGTCCCGATGCGGCGTCCGAGTCCGAGCGCATCCGCCGTCTCCGAGGTCGCCGAGACGATCGCGTCGGCCGGACGCTGCCCCGCCTTTACGCGGCAGTACAGCTCATCGGCGTTTCGCCCATGCGCGAGCGCGACGGCATCCGTCCCGAAGATGAGCTTGAGCCCCGGCGTGGCGAGCGCGCGCTTGAACATTTCCGTCGCCGTGGGAATCGCCGCCGCGAGGGCCTTGAACGACTCCTCGGTGTAGCCCGACCGCCCGTACACAGCGCGGTGGTCGATGTAGTTCTGGAAAACGAGGCACACCTGCGGGTCGAAGATCGTTCCACGGTCGGCCATCAGCTTCAGCTCGGCGTCGGTGACGAAGATACCGTGCTCGATCTCGGTACAACCCGCGAGCACCGACGCGCGCACGCTCGCCGCGCTGATCGCGTGCACGACACTGCGCAGTCCGAGCGACTTCGCCTCGCCGCAGATCGCCCCGAGCTGCTCATCGGAAAGCGTCTGCTGTCCCCCCGCGCCGAGTCCCGCCGACGCGAACAGCTTGATGACGTCCGCTCCCTGCGCCTTGTAGTTCCGCACGACCGCGCGGAGCGAGTCGGGCGTGATCCGCGGATTGTTGATCTGCCCGAGCGACGTGAGGATGCGCGGCCCGGGAATCTGCCAACGATTCACGGCGTCGCGCAGATCGAGATCTTCCATCCCGCCGACGCTCTGCACCGTCGTGAAGCCGGCCATCAGCGTCGCGTAGAGATTCCCCGCGCACGCGAACGCCGACTGGACGGGCGTGTCGCCGTCGCGATTGTTGTGCAGCGCGCCTTCACGATTGATGTACCAACCGGGATGGACGTGCGCGTCGATGAGACCGGGCAGCAGCGTCGCGTTGCCGAGGTCGTAGCTCGCGTGCGTACCGCGCGCACCGACGTTCGCCTCGACGCGCTCGATGCGTCCCTTGCGTACGGTCACGAGCACATCGCGCTGCTGGCCGCCGCGCCCGTCGAGCATCGTCGCGGCGTGGATGGTGATCGCGGAATCGCCGGGCTCATGAATCGACGAGTTCTGCGCGCCGAGCGGCGCGGCGAGGATGAGCGATGCAGTGAGAGCGGTCGAGAGACGCATGGGCTCGATGGATGGAGTCATGAGGAAACTGTTGTGTCGAATTCCCCTTGGGAAGCTCGCGGTCGGCATCGAACCTGCCCGAGCAGCGCCTCGACCTTGGCTGAACCTACGAGGAGAAGAGGATGAATTCGCTGCACAAGCTATTCGTGATCGCCGGCGCCTCGGCCACACTCGCCGGCTGCATGCATCGTGGTGTCGACAACGTGTCCGCGGGCGACATCGCGATCGACTCACTCAGTGCGACCCGGACGGCAATCCTGCGCGTCGACAACGCGTCGCCGACGACGGTGCGCGTGTACATGATCATGCCGCAGATGAAGCCCAACTACGTGGCGAAGGCGATGCCCAACCAGGTGCGGAGCTGGGTTCTCGATCCGAACATGTTCCCGACGACGTCGGTCTCGTTCGAAGCACGA
>CBHWBX010000639.1:0-1882 GCA_966111935.1 uncultured Gemmatimonadaceae bacterium | reverse complement strand
CGGCGACGTTCGGCTACAACATCTTCGCCAACCGGCTGAATCGCTTCGACGGCCGGATGGAGAATTTCGGCACCGCGGTGATCGCGCTGCTCGTGCGCGAAGGGAGAATCTGAGGTGCCGGGCCGCCGTCGCCGCCATCGGCTCGAGCTGAACGCAGAGGTCAACGTCGTCAGCCTCATCGACGTGATGCTGCTCCTGCTCGTGATCTTCATGATCACGGCGCCGTTGATGCAGGGCGGGGTCGACATCCAGCTTCCGGCGACGAACGCGAAGCCGCTCGAGTCGAAGGACGGGCTCAACATCGCCGTGAACTCGCGCGGCGAGATCTTCGTCGACGAGCAGAAGATGACGCTCGGCGAGTTTCGCGTGGCGTTCCCGGCGATGTCGAAGAACAGAACGCGGAACGGCGTGTATCTCCGGGCAGACAAGGGTGTCGGCTACGGGATCGTCGCGCAGCTCCTGGCGATCCTCAACTCGAACGGCATCAGCAACGTCGGGCTCGTGACCGAGCCGGAGGAGATTCGCTAGGGTGAGCGCGGTAGCGGCGCCTCGACTGACCGGCGGGATCATCGCGTCGGTCCTCCTGCATGGAGGGCTCGCCGCGGCGTTCCTGCTGTTGCGGTCGCCGGCTCCGCCGCCGGCCCCGCCGATGATTCACGTGTCGATGATCGCGGCGCCGGCGGGCGAGCGGCAGCCCGGCGTCGTGCAGGAGGCGCCTCCCGCGGTTGTCGAGCCGCCGAAGCCGCAGCCGGCGGTGACGACACCGCCGCCGAAGCCCAGGGCGGCGACGCCGGTCGCGAAGCCCAAGCCCACACCGGCGCCCCCGAAGCAGGCGACGGCGACCGCGCCGCCGAAGTCGAACGCCGCGCCGCCGAAGAACGCGCCGAAAGCCGGCGGTGGATCCGTCGGCGGGAAGGGTACCGACGTCGCGACGGTCGAGACGCCGGGCATCGACTTCGACTATCCGTTCTACACGACGAACATCGTTCGCCGGCTCATCCAGTACTTTGGCAACTTCAGTGGCTCGCTGAAGGCGGAGGTGCGGTTCGTGATTCGCCGCGACGGCTCGGTGGATCCGGCGAGCATTCGCCTCGTGACGCCCTCGGGGAACTACACGTTTGATCAGCGGGCGCTGGGCGCGGTGGAAGCCGCGGCCAATGCCAAAGTCTTTGGACCACTGCCGGGCGGTTTTCGCGAAGACATTCTTCCCGTGACCTTCTGGTTCTCACCCCAAGTCATTCGATGACGCGTTTCGCCCGCGCGCTCGCGCTCGCCGCCGTCGTCATGATCCCGTCGCTCGCGCGTCGCGCGCTGGCGCAGGACACGACCAACCGCGGCATCACTCTCGTCGGCAACTACGATCCCACGCGCGACAAGTACGGCATCGTCGTGCTTCCCGTCAGCGGCGCGTTCGGCGATTCGATTCGCACGATCATCCAGCGTGATCTGGATTACGGCGATCGGTTCACCGTGATCCAGATCGACACGACCGTGCCCTCGGCGCTTCGCGCCGCGAGCGGCACGGGGTTGAACTATCCGCTGTTCGCGCGCCTGAATGCCGTTGCGGCGGTGCAGATCCAGCCGGTGACCAACGGACTGCACGTCGCGCTGCACGATGTGAACAAGGGTCAGGTGCTGAACGTCGGCGAGTTCGCGGTGCCGGCGACGGGGCTGAGCCGAGACTGGCGGATGGCCGTCCATCGCGTCTCCGACGAGATCGAGCGGTGGGTGACCGGCCAGCGCGGGATCGCGTCGACGCGGATCGCGTACGTGCGCGGCACCGGCGCGGCCGCCGCGATGCGGATCGTCGACAGCGACGGCGCGAACGAGATCACGGTGCCGACCGAGGAGTGCGGCGTCAGCCCGTCGTGGAACCCGGAAG
>CBHWBX010000638.1:0-1898 GCA_966111935.1 uncultured Gemmatimonadaceae bacterium | reverse complement strand
ACGGGCAAACACGCGGAATATGTCCGGACCCCGCTAAAATCACAAAGGGCGGAGCCAATCCACGGGCGTCGCCTTTGTCTTTTTTTTTTCGCGCGTTCCGGATTTTTTTCCGCGTGTTTGGTTTTTCAACTCGAGTGGATCTCTCATCCGGACCGGAGTCTTACGCGGGCGACAGCAGCGTATCGATCTCCTCATAGCCCGTCGGCACGCGAATCCCTTCACACGTGGCTCCAGCCTGCAGCAACGCCTTCACCCCATCGGGCGTCCTCCTCCACTTCCAATAGCTCTCCGTCGCCGCCAGCACCGCGAGCTGTAGCGGCGTCCGCCCTCGGGCGTCCGCGGCATTGACGTCGGCGCCACGTTCGATCAGCAGCTCGATCACCGGCTGCGACGCTCGCCACGCAGCGACGTGGAGTGCGGTGCTCTCGGGAGCGATGCCGAAATAGGAATCGCCGGCGTAGCGCGCATCGACCGGGACGCCGAGGTCGATCAGGTGACCGACGCCCGCCGTGTTCGAGGTGCCGGCGAATTCGGCGAGCAGCGTCGCGCCGTCGGCGTGGAGGGCCGTGACGAGTGATGGATCGATGGCCGTGAGCTTGGCGATCGCGCCGTCGTCGTCGAGCGCGCATGCGGCGATCAACGACTCCACACCGTTGAAGGAGAGCGGGAAATCGCGGTCCTGGATCGCGCGCAGGACGTCGCCACGGCCGCGGCGGGCGGCCATCGAGACTGCCGAGCGGCCGAGCTTCGATGCGACGCGCGTCGGATCGCCGCCGTACTCGAGCAGCATGTCGATCATCTCGAGATCGTTGTCGCGTAGAATCGCGTGATGCAGCGGCGTGCGGCCCCAGTGCGCTTCCGCATTCGGGTCGGCGCCGGCGTCGAGCACCCGCCGCATGCCGTCGGCGTCGTGCCAGTCGGCCTTGCGCAGCAGCATCGTCGTCAGCGACACCGGCGTCAGCCTGCCGCTGTCGAGCAGCAGCTGCAGCGCGGCGTTGTCGTACGTCTCCGGCGAATGATAGGGCGTCTCGTCGTCGTTCGGATCGGCGCCGCGCTCGAGCAGGACGCGCGTGAGCGGCGCGTTGAAGTGCACGCCGGCGGCGCCGTAGAGCAGGCTCTCGAAGCAGGGGCTCGGCGTGTGCGTGGCGTCGTAGAACCCGCCGCGGATGTCGGCGCCGGCGTCGAGGAGCGTCGTCGCGGCGCGGGCGAAGTCGTCGCTGCGCTCCGGGTCGCGCAGGTAGACCGAGAAGCAGAGATGCACGAGCGGCTCGACGTTGCGTGGGCCGGCCTTGCTCGCCGCCAGCGCCGGTGCGCGCTCGATGTGCCGGGCAACGTCGTTCGCGCGTCCGAGCATCGCGGCGACGTGAATGTCGTCGGCGATCTCCGGGTGCTCGGCGAGCACGGCGTCGGCGCGCTCGCGCGAGCCGTGCCAGAATGCGGCTTCGATGAACGCGTCGCGCGGCGTCGTCATGGCGTCAACATTCGCTCGTCGTTGTTCGCGGCCTGCTCCATCTGTCGCATGACCATGTCGTGGTAAGTGCCACGCGCTTCCATCAATGCTTCATGGGTGCCTTGCTCGACGATGCGGCCATCGTCGAGCAGGAGAATCAGGTCGGCGCGGCGTACGGTTGACAGACGGTGCGCGATCACGAACGTCGTCCGGTCCGCGAGCAGCGACGCCATCGACGCCTGGATGAGCTGCTCGCTCTCCGTGTCGAGATTGCTCGTCGCTTCGTCGAGGATGAGGATCTGCGGCTGCGCGAGGATCGCGCGCGCGATCGCCAGGCGCTGCTGCTGTCCGCCCGACAGCTTCACACCGCGCTCGCCGATCGTCGTCTCGAACCCCTCGGGGAGATTGACGATGAACTCGTAGGCGTTCGCGCGCCGCGCCGCGTCGA
>CBHWBX010000637.1:0-1901 GCA_966111935.1 uncultured Gemmatimonadaceae bacterium | reverse complement strand
CGAACGACGCGAGCACCGACACCGGCAGCGCGAGACCGGTGATGACCGTCGACCGCCACGAGTTCAGGAACAGGAACACCACGAGCACCGTGAGCACGGCACCCTCGATCAGCGTCTCCTCGACGTTGTGCACCGAGTTGCGGACGCGCGTGCCGGCGTCGCGAATCATCTCGAGCTTGGTGCCGGGCGGCAACGTCTTCTCGAGCACGGCGATGCGCGCCTTCACCGCATCGCTCACCGCGGTCGTCGCGTATTCGCGCGACTTCACGATGTCGAGACCCATCGCCGGCGTGCCGTTGTATCGTGCCGCCGACGTCGGTTCTGCGGCGCCGGCCGTGACCTGCGCGACCTGTCCGAGCGTGACGATCGTCCCGCCGCGCTGGCCGACGACGAGCGCGTTGAAGTCCTCCGGGCGCTCGAGCCGTCCCTGAAGGCGGATCGAGGTCTGCTCGAGCGGGGTCGTGACGTTGCCGACCGGAGCCGCCAGATTCTGGGCGCGTAGCGCACTGACCACCTGGTCGATGCCGACACCAGCGGTCTGAAGGTCGGCCGGCCGGATCTCGACGTTGAGCTGCGCGCTGTCGGATCCGACGATGTTGACCTGGGCGACGCCGGGGATCGCGCGCAGCTCCGCACCGATCACCTGGTCGGCCAACTGCGTCAGCTTCGTGGGATCGAGCGTGTTCGACGTCAGCGCAAGCGAGACGATCGGCAGCGAGTTCGGATCGAAACGCTGGATGACGGGCTCGAGAATTTCCGCCGGCAACTGTCCGCGGACTGCCGAGATCGCATCGCGAATGTCCTGCGTCGCCTGATTGACGTCCTTGGAGAATACGAACTGCACGACGATCTGCGCGAAACCGTCGGTCGAGCTCGAGTTCATCTTGTCGACGCCGCTGATGCTCGAGATACGGTCTTCGAGCCGGCTCACGACCTCGCGCTCGACGACGTCGGGGGCGGCGCCCGGGTAGACGACGCCGACGAAGACGATCGGCTGGTCGATGTCAGGAAACTCGTCGGTATCAAGCCTGCTCAGAGCAGCGAGGCCGAATACGACGAGGGCGATCATCGTCACGACGGTGATGATCGGCCGCTTGATTGCAAAGTCGGAGATGAACATGTGAGTACGCTGGTCGTCACAACCCGTGCCTAACCTAAAGCCCTGACGAAATGAGCGTTCCGCACCAAAAGCTGCTCGAAGGCCCGATTATCCGTTCGCTGCTCTCGCTGGCGGTCCCGATCGCGCTCGCCAACATCCTTCAGGCCGCCTATCAGCTCATCGATGCATACTGGGTGGGACGGCTGGGCGGCACGGCCGTGGCCGCGGTGAGCGTCTCGAATCCCGTGATGTTTCTCACGATCGGGCTCGGTGCCGGACTGGCCCTCGCCGGATCGACGCTGATCGCGCAGTACTTCGGCGCGGGCAATCAGGAGATGGTCGATCACGTCGCCGGGCAGACGCTGCTCATGATCGTGATCGTGTCGATCCTGCTCGGTGGAGCGGGCTTCGTCGCCGCACCGATGCTGCTGCGGCTGATCGGCGTCGCTCCCGATGTCTATCCGGGCGCGCTCGGGTTCATGCGCGTGTCGTTCGTCGGGCTTGTGTTCAATTTCTTCTTCTTCATGTTTCAGTCGATCATGCGCGGGATCGGCGAGGCGAAGCTTCCGGTGTACATCGTGCTGGGCACGGTGATCCTGAACTTCGTGCTCGATCCGCCGTTCATCTTCGGCTGGGGCCCGATCCCGCCGCAGGGCGTGAAGGGCGCGGCGCTGGCGACGCTGTCGACGCAGAGTCTCGCGGCTGTCGTCGGCCTGGTGGTGCTGTTCAGCGGGCGATACGCGATTCACCTCGGCTGGCGCGACTTCGTACGATGGGGTCCTCTGATCGAGGGGGACGTGCT
>CBHWBX010000636.1:0-1914 GCA_966111935.1 uncultured Gemmatimonadaceae bacterium | reverse complement strand
GGTCGCGGGGCTGGCGGCCGTCCCGGTGTTGACGGAGATGCGCGAGCGGATGGACGCGTTGCGCGCGCGCGAAGTGGACGACGCGATGCGGCGTCTGCGGCACCTGTCCGATGCCGATCGCGCGGCGATCGAAGCCCTTTCGAAATCTCTCATGAACAAGTTCCTCCATTCGCCGACCGTGCGGCTGCGTGCCGCGGCGGCGAACGGGCGTGGGCTGGGGGTCGTGGACACCGTGCGCTATCTCTTCGGGCTCGATGCGACGGACGCGCACGGCGAAGCGTCGGACGCCGGCGAGCGGGTACGGACGAGGCGCGACGCGTGACGCGCCGAGTGCTCGTCACGGGCGGCGCGGGGTTCATCGGATCGCACGTCTCCGAGGCGCTGCTCGCCGACGGCGCCGCGGTCGAGATCCTCGACGATTTCTCGACGGGAAGGGAGTCGAACGTCCCCGCGGGCGCCGTCGTGCATCGGATGAACGTGCGCAGCCGTGAAGCGGCGGGGCTCGTCGCGACGCAGCGGTACGACGGCATCGTGCATCTCGCGGCGCAGATGGACGTGCGCCGCAGCGTCGCCGATCCGCTCTACGATTCCGACGTCAACATCCGCGGCGCGATCAACCTCCTCGAGGCGATGCGCACGACGGGCGCGCGGGCGCGCTTCGTCTTCTCGTCGACCGGCGGCGTGTTGTACGGCGATCACCATACGCCGCCGAACTTCGAGACGACGCGCAAGGAGCCGGACTCGCCGTACGCGATCGCGAAGCTGTCGGTCGAGTATTACATGTCCTACTACGCGCGCATCCATGGCCTCGACACCGTCGCGCTGCGGTTCGCGAATGTCTATGGGCCGCGGCAGGATCCGCACGGCGAGGCCGGCGTGGTCGCGATCTTCTGCGGCCGCATCCTCGAGAACCGCGCGCTCACCGTGTTCGGCGATGGAACGCAGACGCGCGACTATGTGTACGTGAGCGACGTCGTCGATGCGGTGCGGCGCGCTCTGGAGACGCCGCTCGCCGCACCGACGGGGATCGATGCGCGCGCGTTCAACATCGGCACGGGTGTGCCGACGTCGGTGCTCGCGCTCGCGGACGCGCTGAAACGCGTCGCCGAGAGCGACACGGAGATCGAGTTCGCGCCGCATCGCGCGGGTGAACAGCAGGCGTCGTTCGTGAACGTCGACAAGGCGCGGGCCGAGCTGGGATGGACGCCGCGCATGTCGCTCGAGCAGGGACTGAGCGAGACCTTCGCGTGGTTTGCGTCGCGCGCGAAGGCGATGGCCGGCAGTCGGACCTGATCTTCCCACCACCGTCTTTCCCGTGAACGTCACCATTCTTCCCATGTTGATCCAGGCCCCGGGCGCGGTACCGTCGAGCCCCTGGGAGCTCATCGTCCACGCGACGACCGTGACGCAGGTCGTGCTCGCGTTCCTCGCCCTGCTGTCCCTGCTCAGCTGGTCGATCATGTTCGGCGTCTGGCGCGCGCTCGCGAAGTCGGGCAACGCGGCGGAGAGCTTCTGGCGCGAGTTCGAGCGGGTGCGCAACCTCGACGAAGCGGGCGCGCTCGCGAAGCGCAGCAGCGGCGCGCTGCCGCGGCTGTTCATGCACGCGATGCACTTCGACTCCGACGCGCGCGTCGCCAATCAGCAGGTGCTCGAGCGCTCGGCGCCGACCGTGACCGACGCGCCGTCGACGGCGACGCTCAGCGGATCGCAGATCGAGACGCTGCATCTCCTGCTCGACAGCGAGGCGTCGGACGAGCGGGACAAGATCAGCAAGTTCCTCCCGTGGCTCGCGACGATCGGATCGGTGAGCCCGCTCATCGGTCTGCTCGGCACCGTGCTCGGCGTCATCGACGCGTTCCTCGGCATTGCGTCGAAGGGCTCGGGCAACCTCTCGGCGGTGGCGCCGGGCGTGGC
>CBHWBX010000635.1:0-1926 GCA_966111935.1 uncultured Gemmatimonadaceae bacterium | reverse complement strand
CGCCGCTCACCTTCTTGGCCGCCTTCCCGACGTCGCCGCCGACCTTGTGAATCCCGGTCGCGTTGCCGAGCGTCGTCTTCGTGTCGTTTCCGGCGTCGGTGAGCGCCCCGTGCGCCTTGCTCGCGTCGCGCTTCACCTCGGCCTTCGTATCGCGGCCGGCCTTCTTCACCGTGTTGCTCACGTCATGAGCAACCTTGTTCAGGCCGCCAGGCTTCTTTTCCTGAGCCTTCAGCGGGGCGACGACCGCGCCAATCGACAGCGCCGCCACCCACAGTATCCGAATTTGCATCTTCTTCTCCGTCTGAGTCGGGTACGCGCGCTCTATTTGCAAGGAACGGACGCTTCTCCGGGCGGCACAGCCCGGCGGACTCGCTAAGATTCGATCACATGAACGACGCATCAGAGAATACGATTCCATCCAGCGACGGCGCCTTCGCCGCGCTCGGCCTCGAGCCCGCGCTCGTCGCCGCCGTAACCGCACTCGGCTATGAAGAGCCGACGGACATTCAGCGGGAAGCGATCCCCGTCCTCATCGAGGGACGCGACGTCCTGGGGCAGGCCGCGACCGGCACTGGGAAGACGGCCGCGTTCGCGCTGCCGCTGCTCCACCGCATCGGGCCCAGCAGCGACGACTACGATCGCAGCGTCCGCGGCCTCATTCTCGTCCCGACCCGTGAGCTGGCGATGCAGGTCGCCGAAGCGGTCCACAAGTACGGTCGGCAGATGGGGATTCGCGTCCTGCCGATCTACGGCGGCCAGGCGATGCAGCAGCAGCTGCGGGCCCTCAAGCGCGGCGTCGACGTCGTCGTCGCCACTCCGGGGCGCGCGCTCGACCACATTCGCCGGCACACGCTGAAGCTCGAGGAAGTCCAGATGGTCGTCCTCGACGAAGCGGACGAGATGCTCGACATGGGTTTCGCCGAGGACCTCGAGGCGATTCTCGGCGAGGTCCCGGAGTCGCGCCAGACCGCGCTCTTTTCGGCGACGCGGGCGGCGCCGATCCGCGCGATCGCCAACCGGCACCTGCGCGAGCCGCAGCTCGCCGCGAGCGCGCGCGAGCGCGTCGCGCCGGGCGAGGCGCCGCGCGTGCGCGAGGTCGCGTTCGTCGTCCAGCGGCGCCACAAGGTGCCGGCGCTCGCGCGCGTCCTCGACATGGAAGCGCCGACCTCGGCGATCGTGTTCTGTCGCACGCGCACCGAAGTCGACGAGCTGACCGAGACGCTCGGCGGTCGCGGCTATCGCGCCGAAGCGCTGCACGGCGGCCTGTCGCAGGAACAGCGCGATCGCGTCATGCGCCGCTTCCGCGACGGCACGTCGGAGCTGCTCGTCGCCACCGACGTCGCGGCGCGCGGTCTCGACATCGAGCACGTGTCGCACGTCGTGAACTTCGATGTGCCGTCGTCGCCCGAAGCGTACGTCCATCGCATCGGCCGCACGGGCCGCGCTGGTCGTGAAGGCGTGGCGATCACGCTCGCCGAAGCGCGCGAGCATCGTCTGCTCCGCAACATCGAGCAGATCACGAAGCGGAAGATCTCCATCGAGTCCGTGCCGACGGTGCACGACCTCCGCGCGCGCCGGGTCGAGCTCGTGCGTTCGTCGATCGAAGAGCTGCTCGTCGCCGGCGATCTCGATCGCTACCGCGCCGTCGTCGAGGCCCTGGCGGAGGAGCACGACGTGATCGACGTCGCCGCCGCCGCGGTGAAGCTCGCCGATGAGACGGGCGACACCGGCGAGACGGACGACGAGGAGATCCCGAACGCCTTCGTCCCGCGCCGCGACGAGGTCCCGCGCCGCGACCGCGGCCGCTTCGATCGCGGCGACCGTGCCGGACGTCCCGCGCGCGGTGGCCGGCCGGAACGCGGTGAACGGGGGGGGCGTGGCGAGCCCCGCGAACGCGGCGCAGGGGGTGTACCCCCGGGGCGCGGC
>CBHWBX010000634.1:0-1934 GCA_966111935.1 uncultured Gemmatimonadaceae bacterium | reverse complement strand
TAGTCGACGTTCTCACCGTAGCTGCCGGTCCAGCTCCCATACCGATCGAGACGATTGCCCGGCGTCGAGCCGTCGCTCGCCGTGTGGCCGATGTTGCCGGTACGTCCCTGATCGTTCGCCAGATCGCGCGCCGCGCTGGCGATCGCGCTCGATCCGACGAGCGCGGGGAGCGGCGTCTGGCGCTTCAGCGCGTCGATCGCTTCGCGCCCCGCGGCGGCGCCCTCTTGGGTACGTACCGCGACGCGCCCCGGCCGGCGCAGTAGCGTCCCGTCGAACAGCGGCAGCAGCTCGCTGAGATGCGCTGCGTACGCCGCCGGATTGGTGCGCACCGCGGTCAGCTCGAGGAGTACCTCGCGCTCGATCCGAGCGTAGTTGTTGTCCGTCCGAGGCGCCGGCGCGGTGGTGACGGGCGGAACGGCACAGCTCGCCAAACATGCCAAAAAGACCAGTCCGACTCGTCCCGCTACACGGACGTTTCTGTCCCATTCAATAGACAAGCTCCCTCCGGTGCGCCAGATCACACATCATCGCAAAACATTGTTGAATAATGAGTTACGCGTGTTTGCGAGAATCGCGCCTTTGGGCATCGGGCGTGCGAATATGACGGGCGAGCAAGGGAATTGGACGAACGACCCAGGCAGGCTCGACTGTGAGCCGAGCGCCGTTCCCCTCGAAAAGGAGCAGTATCGATGAATAGAATCTCGCTTCTGACTGTCACCGCGATGCTTGCCGCCGCCGCGCCGCTGGCGGCCCAGGGACGTGGGAAGGGCAACGGCGGCGTGCCGCCGGGTCAGCGTCCGCCCGCGGGCATGTGCCGCATCTGGATCGACGGCGTGCCGCCCGGCCAGCAGCCCGCGCCGACCGACTGCGCGACCGCGAACGCCAACCGCCCGCCCAATGCGCGCGTCATCTACGGCGACCGCTCGCGCGACGACGGCCGGATCTACAATCCGAACGGCGGCGTCTACTACCCGAATGGCGGTTACCCGAACGGCGGTTATCCGAACGGCGGTGGCGTCTACTATCCCAACTCGGGGAATCCGAATCGCCGCGTCGTCGTGATCGACGGCCGTCAGTGTGTGCAGACCACGGACAACAACGGCCGCGTGCAGACATACTGCGGCGACAGGGTCGATCAGAATTCCATGCGCAACCGTCGGCGTGGTGACGATCGGGATGAGGACCGCAACGACGACCGCGATGAGCGCGATGACGAGCACGGATACCGCAACTCGAGCCGCAACGGCAACATCGTCCTGCCCAACACCCACATGAAGGGCGGCGAGAAGCAGAAGCATAAAGGCAAGGGCCACAACGACTAACGAACCGACTGCGCGGTGCCTCTTGACGAATCCGGCCTTTTGTTCGTATTCTCGTAACATGAGCACCGCGCAGGTCCTCCTCCTTACCAGCCCCCTCGGCCGAGTTATTAGCCGGGGGATTACCGGGTATGGGAGATAGGGCCGACTAGCGCGCTTCGCTGACGCTGCAACGACCTCTCCCCTGCGAGAGGTCGTTTTTGTTTCCGGTCGTTTCTACGGCCTCTCGCCTAGTCCACACCTCCACGCGAGATGCCTCCAATGCATACCGACCGATTCGACATGCCCAGCCAGATCGAGCCGCCGCCGTCCGCGCTACCGCAAGCCGACGGCGCACCCTAGGATGTTGAGCGTCGCCGCGCGACGCGGCGCTCTCTCCTGCCAACTGACGCTTGCTCGATCACAGCCCCCGCTTCGCTCTCGATGACGCCGAGCGCCTGGCGCGCGACCACTTCGGGGTCGCCGGCCATGCCTCCGCGCTCACGAGCGAGCGCGATCAGAATTTCCTCATCACCAGGCGCGATCGCGCGATCGTGCTCAAGATCGCCAACGCCGCTGAAGACCAGGCGATGCTCGACGCGCAGGTGGCCGCGCTCGAGCACCTCGCGCGCAGCG
>CBHWBX010000633.1:0-1935 GCA_966111935.1 uncultured Gemmatimonadaceae bacterium | reverse complement strand
GGTGCTGCCTAGTTCGTGGGTCGATGGTCCGCGGCGCGCTGCTCAGAAAACCACCCACCCGTCAGCGCATCCAGCTGCGCGGCGAGTTCTGCGGCCCGCAACACGACCTTTGGCTCCGCGCCATCAGCTGCTCGCGACGCAGCTCGCACCCAGGAAAAGTAGAGCCGCGTGGTGATGCTCGCGAGCTTGCGGCGCTCACGGCGAATGGCGAGCTCGAAGCCTTCGAAGCGCAGCTCGTTCGGGTCGTAGAGGAGCTCATCGAGTCGCCACGACGCGCGGATGTCGAACGCGGCGCCGCGACTGACCGTAACCAACGTCGGGTCATCGACGTCTCGCCAGCTCGCTGTGTTGCCCGCGCGGACGGAGACCGAGGGAATCAGCGCCGACCACCGTGAGCGAGCACGCCAGCTCGCAATCGGATCCGATGGACGATCGATGCCGGCCGTTCGATATGCCGCCGTCACGACGTCCGCGAGTCTCGGGGCCGTCTGCAATACGACCTTTGCGATCGGTCCCACCGGCAGATCGTCATCGCCGACCGTCACCGCAGTGGCGTCCGGATCCGCGGCGAACAGCACGCCACCCGGGTCGCGGCCGGTGACGTCTTCGCCTTCATCGAGCGCCGGAAGGGCAGGGCCGGAGCCTGCGGGCGCGGCGTCAGCGCGCACCGCGAGCACGATCAGCAAGGTGATGACGGCCAGAACCATGAGCGCGGCCAAGCTCGCAGGCGGGCGCTGGTTGCGCGACCGGGCGACGGAGCGTACGGTCCGAACGTGTCGTCGGCGACGCTCACTGAGAATGCGCTCCAGGTACTGCGAGCGCGCTACCTTGCTCGCGAGAACGGCGTCGTCGTTGAGACGCCGGAGCAACTCTTCCGCCGGGTCGCTCGCCATGTCAGCGCCGTCGAGAGCGCGCTCGGCTACAGCGACGTCGAGGTCGAGGCCGCGCGCGCCAAGTTCGAACGCATGATGACCGCGCTCGAGTTCGTCCCGAACTCGCCGACCCTGATGAACGCGGGCCGTCCCCTGGGGCAGCTCGCCGCCTGCTTTGTGGTGCCCGTCGACGACTCGACCACCGGTGTGTTCGAGGCCGTTCGTTGGGCGGCGGAGATCCAGAAGACGGGCGGCGGCACGGGATTCTCGTTCTCGCGACTCCGGCCGGCCGGCGATGTCGTCGCTTCGACGGGCGGCAACGCGTCCGGTCCCGTGTCGCTCATGCAGGTCTTCGACGTCGCTACCGAGGCGATCAAGCAAGGCGGCACGCGACGCGGCGCCAACATGGGCATGCTGCGTATTGATCACCCGGACGTGCTCGAGTTCATCGCGCTCAAGCTCGATCCGTCGCGCATGCGGAACTTCAACCTGTCCGTCGCCGTGACCGACGCGTTCATGGAAGCGGTGAAGCGCGGCGGGACGTACGACCTCATCAACCCGCGCACGGGCGCCGTCACCGGTCAGCTCGACGCGCGGCGCGTGTTCGACGCGATCGCGAACGCGGCCTGGGCCGTCGGCGATCCGGGCCTCGTGTTCATCGATCGGGTCAACGAGCTGCATCCAACGCCCGCCCTCGGACCAATCGAAGCGACCAATCCATGCGTCGTCGGGGAGACGCTCGTGTGGACCGAGGACCGCGGCCTTGTCGAGATCCGAGAGCTCGTCGGCACGACCCCGCGGATAGCGACACTCGACGGTGGCCGCGTTGTCTTCCGCGAGGCGAGCCAGGTCATCTGTACCGGAACCAAGCCCGTCTACCGGCTGCGCACGGATGAAGGTCTCGAGATCCTCCTGACCGAGGACCACCGTGTTGCCACCCGAGCTCATGGTGACGTGGCCGCCAAGGACCTCGAGGCCGGCACCGTCGTCCACGCGGTATTCGATCAGCAGCTTCTCGTCGGCGCGCCCGCTGCGCGTCTCGATATGCCCGCTGCGCGCCTCG
>CBHWBX010000632.1:0-1962 GCA_966111935.1 uncultured Gemmatimonadaceae bacterium | reverse complement strand
CGATCGCCGCGGTCGCCGAGTTGCCGTTCATCGTGAACGGCGTCGGCTTGGCCGAGCTGCCCGCCCACGCGAAGCGCCGACCCGGCGTGCCGATCACACCGTCGCCGCCTTCGTCGTCGCCGGCCTGGAGGTAGTACGTGCCGTTCGCGACCTTGGTGAACACAAAGCTGCCGTTCGCATCGGCCTTCGCCGTACGGCCGATCGCTCCCGTCGTCGCATCGACGAGACGTACGATCGTCGACCGCGACGGGCCCGCCTGCTGCGTGAGCGCGTTGTACGCGTTCACGATGCCCCAGCCGTAGGTGTCGCTGCGTGTGAGACCGCTGCCGCGCGTGGCGTACTGCTCGATACGCGACTTGAGCTGCACGTTCGTGAGCGACGGATCCTGCGCGAGCAGCAGCGCGGCGATGCCGGACACGAACGGCGCCGAGGCCGATGTCCCGTAGCCGAAGAGATGCACGGGCTTTCCGGTGACGAAGTTCCACCCCGGGCCATACACACCGCCGCCGCCGTTGTCGTCGAGACGGAAGTCGCCACCGGGCGCCGACACCGACACGTAGGTGCCCGCGTTCGAGTACGTCGCGAGACCGCCGTCCATTCCGACCGCCGAGACGCTCAGGACGTTCGGATAGGCCGCCGGATACGTGTAGATATCGAGACCGTCGTTGCCGGCAGAGGCCACGACGAGCGAGCCCGCGGCGATCGCCGAGGACACCGCGGCGCGCTGCGTCGGACTGTCGCCGGTACCACCGAGGCTGAGGTTGATGATCGGCGCGCGAGTCGTCTGCACCGTCGCGCCGTTCGCGCCCGTCGCCGGCAGCCCGGCGGCGTACAGAATCCCCTGCGCGATGTCGAAGGTCGAGCCCGCGCCCGTGATTCCGAGGACGCGAATCGGACGAATGCGAACGTTCCACGCGACGCCGGACGGGCCGATCCCGTCATTGCCCACGGCGCCGATGATGCCGGCGGTCCAGAGGCCATGGTCGCCGAGGTTGTTGTGGACCCAGCATCCGTTGACGTCGTCGAACTCGAGATCGTCGGGGTCGGTCGGATCGGCATCCGGGCCGTCGCCGTCGCCGTCGATGGTCTTGAAGGTTCCGCCGGTGCAGACCTTCTGGCTGTCGGCGAACGCGAGCCGCGACACGAAGTCGTAGCCGTCCTTCGTCAGGTTCGCCGCGACGTCCGCATGGTCGAAGCGAATGCCCATGTCGACGACGGCAACGGTGACGTCACTGCTGCCCGTCGTGATCCCCCACGCCTTCGGGAGATCGAGCATGTTCGCGGTCCACGTCTGTTCCCAGAAGCTCGGATCGTTCGGGATCTTCGTGTTGACACCGTTCACCGCGGGCGCGGCGTTGCCGCCGAGCGAGGGGATCGAGAGGTCGGCCATCGGACGCGGCGCGCCGTCGCGGACGGAAACGAATCCGTCGCGCTCGACATAGGCGACGCTCGGATCGTTGCGGAGCGCCGCCATCACGTCGTCGATGCGCCCGACGTCGGTGACGCGGAAGCGCGTCGCGAGCAGCGCCGGCGAGATCTCGGGATTGGCGATCGGCTGCGACTGCATCAGCGTCGTGTTCCGCGCCTGGAGTCGCGTCGCCGTCTCGCGCGCCGTGGCGATCGCGCGATACGCGCCGGTCGCCGCGGCAGCGACGCCGAGGACGTCGTTGCGATAGCCGACGACGATGCGATCGCCGACCGGTTGGCGCTGCGACGGCACGTTCGCCGACGCGCTGAAGCTGCCGCGACGCGGGCTGCGCGAGAACGTCGCGCCGAACGGCGACACGCCGTTGCCGGTGATCGTGCCGCTGATCGTCGCGCCGTTGCTGGCGACGAACGACACGCTCGCGCCGGCGATCTGGCCGCTCGTCACGGGCACGACCTGCGTCCCGGCCGTCGGCGCAATCGTCCAGTTCACGGACGACCTGCCGTTCGCATACGACGGCGTCGACGTCGCGGAGA
>CBHWBX010000631.1:0-1968 GCA_966111935.1 uncultured Gemmatimonadaceae bacterium | reverse complement strand
ACGCGAACTCGGTGATCGACGAGGTGATCCAGATGCTGCGCCCGGCGATCTCGGAGAGCATTCACATCGAGACGTCGCTCGATCCGCTGCTCTCGCCGGTGCTCGCCGACGCCGGGCAGCTCACCCAGGTGCTCGTGAACCTCGCGCTCAATGCGCGCGACGCGATGGCGAAGGGCGGGACGCTGACGATCGAGACCGGGAACACGACGCTGCACGACGGCACCGCCGACGCGCTCGCACCGGTGCTGCCCGCCGGCGACTACGTCCGCATCGTCGTTCGTGACACCGGTGAAGGGATGACGCCGACGACGCTCGCGCGGGCCTTCGAGCCCTTCTTCACGACGAAGCCGCCGGGCACGGGGACGGGACTCGGACTGGCGACGGCGTACGGCATCATCAAACAGTCCTCGGGCGACATCCGCGCCGAGAGCGAGGTTGCAGTCGGCTCGGCGTTCACGATTCTGCTGCCGGCGGCACGGCGACCGGTCGAAGTCCCGGCGGGTGCGGGCCCGCAGATGCACGCGGCGCCGCGTCCGATCGGCGAGCAGCACGTGCTGCTCGTGGAGGATGACGACGGCGTGCGCGACTTCGCGCGCGAGGTGCTCGTCGACGCGGGCTACACCGTACACGAGGCGCGCAACGGCGCCGACGCGCTCGACGTCGCGAAGCGCGTGCTGCCGACGATCGACGTCGTCGTCACGGACATCGTGATGCCGCGCATGGGTGGACGCGAGATGGTCGAGCACCTGCGCCGCCAGCGCCCGGATCTGCGCGTGCTCTACATGACCGGGTACACCGACGACGCGCGCATGCTCGGCGAGCTGCGCGCCGCGCGCGCGATCCTGCTGGAGAAGCCGTTCCGCGCCGACGCGCTCGCACGTGCCGTCGCCGGCATCGCGACGGCCAAAGCCTAGACAGCTAGGTATCGCCGTCCCGAACGTACGCTCTCACCTTGAAGAAAATTTGACGGCCGCAACCGGTTGTGCCGTCATCGGGCAATGAAGAGCTTGCTCGGTATGGATGCCGAGGCACGCCGACTTCTGCGGGAGAGCTGGGAGCTCATTCGTCCGATTTCGCGAGACGTCGCGGTGTCGTTCTACGACCGGCTGTTCGAGCGAAATCCGGCGATCGCGCGGCTCTTCGTCGGCACGGACATCCTGGCGCAGCGCGACAAGTTCATGGTGATGCTCGGCGAGATCGTGCGCATGATCGACCGCCCGGAGATCCTCGCGCGCGCGGCCGGCGACTCGGGACGACGCCACGTGGGCTATGGGGTGCGCGATCAGGATTACGCCGACGTCGGTGTCGCCCTGTTGTGCGCGCTCGAGGAGAACCTTGGCGATGCCTACACGCCCGCGATCGGCGACGCGTGGCGAGAGGCATACGCGCTGTTGAGCGAGATCATGCGTCGCGCCGCCGCGCAGTAGCGCGACGGCGCCGTGTGAGCGTTCGCTAATACTGCCGGGCGCGATCGACCATGCGCTCCGGCCAGCGGTTCTGCTCCAGCGACGCCACGCATTCGATGAAGCCGTCGACGGCGCCGGCAATCGTCGTCGGCCCGGAGATGTGCGGCGAGACGATCGCGCGCGGATCGGACCAGAGCGGTGAATCGGGGGGCAACGGCTCGACCTCGAAGACGTCGAGCGCGGCGCCGCGCAGCGCACCCGATTCGAGCGCGCCGGGAATCGCGCGTTCCTCGACGACGGCGCCGCGCCCGGCGTTGAGGAGCACCGCGCCATCGCACGCGGCGAGGACCTCGCGCGTGACGAGACCGTCGGTCTCCTTCGTGAGCGGCAGGGCGAGGATGAGCCAATCAGCGCCGCGCACGGCATCGCGAATCTGCTCGACCCGTGCGACGGATTCGAAGACCGCGGGATCGCCGCGCCCCGAGCGCGACACGCCGGTGACCCGAGCGCCGAGCGCGCGAAAGAGCGCGCTGATCGAGAGACGGCGCACGAGAAGGCGCTC
>CBHWBX010000630.1:0-1969 GCA_966111935.1 uncultured Gemmatimonadaceae bacterium | reverse complement strand
GTCGAACGTCTGCGTGTACTGCTTGCCGTTCACCGTGAGACGCGCCGTGAACGTGCCGGTGAGCATCGCACCGCCGCGCCCTCGACCGCGTCCACCACCGCCGCCTGCGACCGGCACCCAGGCAACACGATGCATCCCGGCACCGCCATTGAAGCGCGCGGGCTCGGGGCGCCACAACGGTGACGTGTTTGGAATACCGCCACGCCCTGCCGGCTGACCAGCCGCGGTCGGAGTCGCGCTCGAGAAGCTGTGCACCACCGTGCCCGACGCATCGAGAATGTCGAGCGTCACTGGACCACTCGGCGGCGACTTGATGTAGTAGTCGATGAACGCTCCCGCCTCGGGATTCTGCGCCTGCGGCTCGTCCTTCTGGAGTGGTGTGCCGTTGTCGCTCCCCTGATCGAAGGTGATCGAGTCGGAGGGCTTGAACAGATATGCATCGGTCGCGGCGAGCGCCTGCTCCATCTGGCGCAGCGCGGCGATGTCGTCGATCACCCAGAACCCGCGGCCGTGCGTCGCGACGATCAGATCGTTGTTATGGATCTCGAAATCGCGAACGGACGTCACCGGCAGGTTGAGCTGCAGCGGCTGCCAGTCGTCGCCGTCGTTGAACGACACGAAGGCACCGCGCTCCGTGCCGGCGAAGAGCAGGCCGCGCTTCACCGGATCTTCCTTCACGACGTGCACGTACACGTTCGCCGGCAGGCCGCGGGTGATGAGCTGCCAGCTCTTGCCCATGTCGCGGGTGCGATAGATGTACGGCGTGAAGTCCTGAAGCTGATGGCGATCCACCGACGCATAGGCGACGTTCGCATCGTAGTGCGACGCCTGCATGCCGGTGACACGGCTCCACGCCGTCATCGCCTGCGGCGTCACGTTCTGCCAGGTCTTGCCGTCGTCCGGCGACAGCTGGATGAAGCCGTCGTCGGTGCCGACCCACAGCAGCGGCGCGCGAATCGGCGACGGTGCCACCGCGTAGATCACGCCGCGCTTCCCATTGCGATCGACCTGCGCCGCGGCCGCGGCGTCGAGATTCGCCGGCACGCCCGGATCGGGACGCGTGAGATCGCCCGAGATCTGCGTCCACGTCTTCGCGCCGTCGACGGTCTTGTAGAGATTTTCGCTGCCGTAGTAGAGCGACTTCGGATCGGCCTGCGAGAACACCAGCGGCTGCGTCCAATCGGCACGCGCACCCTGCGGCGCCGCCGGCGTCGTTCCGGGGATCGCGCGATTCGTCTCGAGATCGAAGCGCTGCCCCGTTCCGCCGAAGATCACGCCGGGATTCAGGCGGTCGCCCGCCGTCATGCCGCTCTCGCCACCGGCGCCGATCGGCTCCCAGTCGCGCATCGAGATCTCGCCGAACTTGCCGCGCGATCGCACGGCGACCGCACCCGAGTCCTGCTGCGCCGCGGTCACCCAGTACGGCGTGCGATAATCGACCGAAAGATGGTAGAGCTGCGCCGTCGGCTGATTGAGCCACGAGCTCCACGTCACCTTCATCGGATCATCCTTCGCGTTGCGCGTGATGATCGTTCCCTGATCGCTCGCCACGATCATCGTGTTCGTATCATCCGGCGAGACCCAAGCCTGGTGGTAGTCGTCGCCACCCGGCGATCCGCGCAGCGCGACCCACGTCTTGCCCCCGTCCATGCTCCGCGAGACGGCGACGTTCGGCACGTACACGATGTCGGCGTTCTTCGGATCGACCGCAACCTTCTCGAAGTACCAACCGCGCCCCCACAGCGCGGTGTCGGAGGACATCCGGGTCCACGTCGCGCCGGCGTCGTCGGAGCGGAAGAAGCCACCCTGCTGCGGCACCGCGGGACCGCCGCGCCCCGCACCGGCCGCCGCCGGCGCCGCCTGCGCGCCCGGCTCGGGCAGCAGACAATCGACCACCGCATACACCCGACGCGGATTGCTCGGCGCCACGGCGATCCCCGTGCGTCCAATCCCCTCGGCCGGCAATCCC
>CBHWBX010000629.1:0-1997 GCA_966111935.1 uncultured Gemmatimonadaceae bacterium | reverse complement strand
CCGAGGTTGATCTGATTCAGGTAGAGCTCGAGGATCTTCTCCTTCGGGTACATCGACTCGATGTCGCGCGCGACCTTGATCTCCTTGAGCTTGCGCACGATCGACTTCTCGCGGGAGATGCGCTCGGGGAAGATGTTGCGCGCGAGCTGCATCGTGATCGTGGAGAAGCCTTCTTCGAAGTTGCCGCTCTTGACGTCGGTGACGATGGCGCCGGGAACGCGCTGCCAATCGACGCCGGCGTGCTGGAAGAAGCGCTTGTCCTCGACGGCGAGGAACGCGTTGCGGACGAGCGGCGGAATGTCGGCGTAGTGCACGAGGGTTCGCTTCTCGAGCCCGAGCTCGGCGATGAAGCGGCCATCGGCGGCGTAGAGCTTGGACGTCTGGCGCGGCTCGTAGTCGCGAAGGGTGGTCGCCGAGGGGCAGCGACCGGCGCGACAAACCATGGCCCAGCTCGCATACGCGAAGCCGACCCCGAACGACAGAAGAAAACACAACGTGAGAGCAAACGTCCGGGTGAACCCCGGGTGCCGCTCACGGAATCGTCTCGTGAATGGAATTGCCATAGTTTGTCTTTCACTTACTCTCTATTTTTGTGCCATGCGATCTCATGCGCTGCTCGACGACCTGAAATGGCGCGGCCTCCTCTATCAGCACACGGACGAGGTCGGTGATCTTCTAAACAGCGGACCGATCAGCGGTTACATCGGCTTCGACCCCACAGCCCCGAGCCTGCATCTCGGGAACCTGCTGGTGATCATGCTGCTCGTCCGTCTCCAGCGGCACGGCCACATCCCGGTCGCGCTCGCCGGCGGCGGCACGGGTCTGATCGGCGACCCGAGCGGCAAGGGCTCGGAGCGTCCGCTCTCGGACGCCGCGACGGTGGCGCAGAACACCGAGAACATTCGTCGCCAGCTCGGCCGGTTCCTCGACTTCAGCGGGTCGAACGCCGCGAAGCTCGTCAACAATGCCGAGTGGCTGGTCGAGCTGCGCGCCGTGGACTTCATGCGTGACGTGGGCAAGCACTTCACGGTGAACTACATGCTGCAGAAGGACGCGGTCCAGGGGCGCATGGAAGCCGGTATCTCGTACACCGAGTTCTCCTACATGCTCCTCCAGGCGTATGACTTCCTGGAGCTGCGTCGCCGTCACGACGTGCGGCTGCAGATGGGCGGCAGCGATCAGTGGGGGAACATCACGGCCGGCATCGAGCTCATTCGCCGCGCGGCGGGGCTCGACGGTCACGCGATCACCGCGCCGCTCGTCACGACGGCAGCCGGCACGAAGTTCGGCAAGTCGGAAAGCGGCGCGCTCTGGCTCGACGCGTCGATGACGACGCCGTACAAGTTCTATCAGTTCCTGGTGAATGCCGACGACCGCGACGTCACCAAGTACCTGCGGTACCTGACGCTGCTCGACCGCGCCGAGATCGAAGCGCTCGACGCGGCGACCGCCGAGCGTCCGGAGAAGCGCGAAGCACAGAAGGCGCTGGCGCGCGAGGTGACGACGCTCGTCCACGGGGCACAAGCGGTGACGGCGGCGGAAGAGGTGTCGGGGCTGCTGTTCGGCGGCGCCGAGCCGAAGTCGCTGTCGCGCGACGCGCTGCATGCACTACAGCTCGAGATCCCGGTGTTCACGATGGAACCGAACGACGCACCGACGACGCACGACGTGCTCGAAACGACGCTCACGGGAACGGAGGCGCTCTTCGGGAGCAAGGGCGACATGCGCCGGATGCTCCAGCAGGGCGGCGTGTACATCAACGGCCGGCGCGTGAGCGAGCGCGAGCCGCTGGCGAGCGATGACCTCCTCGGCGGAGAGTTCGTGCTCGTGCGGAAGGGCGGGAAGAGCTACGGGCTCGTGAAGGCGAAGTAACCGCGCGTCACCCTGAGCGCAGCGAAGGACCCCTCGGCACGAAGGAGATCTCGTCTCCTCGGCGCACAGGGGTCCGTGGGACCGTCGCCCCACCCGCAGTCACCGCCGCGGGCACCCCAACAACG
>CBHWBX010000628.1:0-2000 GCA_966111935.1 uncultured Gemmatimonadaceae bacterium | reverse complement strand
GCCTTGTCGTCGAGCAGGAAGCGCTTCACCGCGACGTACGCCGTCGCCGAGTCGAACGCACCGGCGTCGATGATCGAGACGCGGCCGAGCTCCGGCATGTCCTTCGGCGTGACGTTCGCCCACGACTTGCCGCCGTCCTTGGTCACATGCACGAGACCGTCGTCCGAGCCCGACCAGATGACGTTCGTCGTGCGCTTCGACGGCGCGAGCGCGAAGATCACCGCGTAGACCTCGGGGCCGTTCATGTCGCGCGTGATCGGACCGCCCGACGGTCCCATCGTCTTCGGGTCGTGCTTCGTGAGATCGGGGCTGATGCGATCCCACGTCATGCCGCCGTTCGTCGTCTTCCAGACGTGCTGCGAGGTCGCGTAGAGCGTCTTGCCGTCGACCGGCGAGAAGACGATCGGGTACGTCCACTGCCAGCGCTCCTTGATGACCGCCGACTCTTCGCCGGAGAACATGCGCGGATAGGGCGAGACTTCCTGCGTCTCACCGGTGCGGCGATTCAGCTTCGTGAGAAAGCCGCCGCCGTTCGCGTTCGTGCCCGAGTAGAAGATGTCCGGATCGCGCGGATCGGGGGCGATGTAGCCGTCCTCCGAGCCGCCGGGGCTGAAGGTCGTCGGCGCCGCGCCGCGGCCGCCGCGGCCGCCCGGCTGCGGCATCGCGCTCGACATGCACACTTCGTTTTCGTCCTGCTGCGAGCCGCAGACGAAGTACGGCACGTGCGCCGTCGCGACGATGTGATAGATCTGCGCCGTCGGCAGATCCTTGGCGGTCCACGTCGGATTGTCGGCGAGCGCGTTGAAGGTGATGTCGCCGCCCGGATCGGCCGCGTGCAGCACGTGATTGTTGTCGTCCGGATCGATCCACAGATCGTGCGAATCGCCGCCGGCGAACTGGTTGTTCGAGAACGTCTTGCCGCCGTCGGTCGAACGGTAGGTGCCGACGTTTTCGACGTACACGAGGTCCTTGTTCTTCGTGTCGGCGAAGACGTGGGTGTAGTAGAACGCGCGCTGGCGGAAGCGGCGCTCATTGTTCACGAGCTGCCAGGTCGCGCCGGCGTCGTCGGAGCGGAAGAGGCCACCGTTCTCGTTCTCGACGAGCGCGAAGACCCGGTTCGGATCGACGGGCGAAACCGCGACACCGATCTTGCCGTCAACGCCTGAGGGAAGGCCCTGCGCGCGCGTGATCTCGGTCCACGTCTCACCGCCGTCGGTCGACTTGTAGAGGCCACTGCCGGGGCCGCCGCTCGACATCTGGTATTCCTTGCGGTACGCCTCCCACAGCGACGCGTACATCACGTTCGGATTCTTCTGGTCGATGACGATGTCGACCGCGCCCGACTCCGGTCCCTTGTAGAGGACCTTGCGCCAGGTCTTGCCGCCGTCGGTCGACTTGAAGACGCCGCGCTCCTCGCTGTTCGCGCCGTATTTCCCGAAGTCGGCGACGAAGACGATGTTCGGATTCGTCGGGTGGATGCGGATCTTCGAGATCGCGTCGGAGTTCGAGAAGCCGATGTGCGTCCAGGTTTTGCCGGCGTCGGTCGACTTGTAGACGCCGTCGCCCGGCTGGATGTCGCCGCGAATGCACGACTCACCCATGCCGATGAAGACGATGTTTGGATCGGACTGCGAGACCGCGACCGCGCCGACCGACGAGCTCTTGATCTGGCCGTCGGTGATCGGATTCCAGGTCTGGCCGCCGTCGGTGGTCTTCCACAGACCGCCGCCGGTGGCGCCGAAGTAGCCGACCTTCGGCTGGCCGACGACGCCGGAGATGGCGATCGAGCGGCCACTGCGATCGGGGCCGACGTTCCGCCACTTCATCGACTTCCAGATGGCCGTGTCGACGGGCGGCGTGGCACGGAACGCTTCAATGACGGCGCCGGGGTTCCGGGCGGCGATCAGGCTGACAGCGCCGATCGCGATGCCGCCGGCGACACCGACGCGCAACGAGAAACGGGACATTCGGGGGACTCCGCGGAGAAGATTGGGGGTAAC
>CBHWBX010000627.1:0-2001 GCA_966111935.1 uncultured Gemmatimonadaceae bacterium | reverse complement strand
ACGACGTTCATCGCCGGCCCCGGCCCGGCAATGCTCTGTCTCGTGCTGAGCATTCCGATCGCCGTCCGATTGCTCGTTTTCCCGGAAGGCTATCCACTCCATCAGGCCGTCTTTCAGATCGTCCTCTACGTCGGCGGCGGTGTCGGCGTCATCGCGTTGATGTCGCAAGCCCAGCGGTGGGAGCGCCGCGCGCGCGAGGCGATCGACTTTTCTCCGGACGTCTACCTGCTCGCCGACCAGGCGGGCCATGTGCTCGACGTCAACAGCGCGGCGTGCGAGCTGCTCGGCTATACGCGCGATGAGCTGCTCTCGATGCGCGTGCGCGACCTGATACGTCCGGAGGACGCGAAGCAGCTCAAGGCCGATCGCGCGGTGCTGCTCGAGCGTGGGGCGCTGCGCACCACTGCATTGGCATTCCGTCGGAAGGACGGCGCGATCGTGCACGTCGAGATCACGGCGAATCTGTTGCGCGACGGACGATGGCAGTCGTTCTCGCGCGACATCACCGAGAGCCTGCGCGTTCGCAAGGAGCGCGAAGAGGCGCTGGAGCGCTTCCGTCTCACGATCGACGAGGCGCCGATCGGGATGGCCATCGTCGCGCTCGATGGGCGCTTCATCCGCGTGAACCACGTGCTCTGCGAGATCACCGGGTACACGCCCGACGAGCTGAAGAAGCTCACCTTCCAGGACATCACGCACCCCGACGATCTCGCCACCGATGTCGAGCTCGCGCGACGGCTCGCCGCCGGCGAGCTGCCGCGGTATCAGCTCGAGAAGCGCTACATCCGCAAGGACGGGTCGATCGTCAACATCATGCTCAGCGTGTCCGTGGTCCGCAACGCCGACGGTACGGGCCGGTACTACATCTCACAGGTCGAGGACATCACCGACCGCAAGCGCTTCGAGGCGGCGCTGCGCCGCGCGATCGCGGCGCGCGACACGATGCTCGGCGTCGTCGCGCACGATCTGCGCAACCCGCTCGGCACGATCCTCATGGCGTCGTCGCTTCTCGAGCGCCCGGGGCCCGATCCCGAACGCCGCGATCAGGAGCCGCGCGAGCTCATCGTGCGCTCGGCGAAGCGCATGAACCGGCTGATTCAGGATCTGCTCGACGTCACGCTCGCCGAAGCGGGAGAGCTCAGGATCGAAGCGACGCGCCTCTCGTCGCGCGATCTCGTGCGCGAGGTCGTCGATCTGCAGAGCCCACTCGCGTCGGCGTCACACATCGCGCTCGAGGCGAAGGTTGCCGACGATCTGCCGGAGGTTCGCGCCGACCATCATCGCTTGCTCCAGGTGTTCGAGAACCTCGTCGGGAACGCGATCAAGTTCACGCCGGCCGGCGGACACATCGTCATCGGGGCGCATGCCGAGATGGATCAGGGCGCGCGCGTCGTGCGCTTCTCCGTCACCGATACCGGTTCTGGCATGCCGCCGGAGCATCTCGAGCGTGTCTTCGATCGCTTCTGGCAGGCATCGAAGGAGCAGCGCCGGCTCGGCGCGGGACTCGGGCTTCCGATCTCACGCGGGATCGTGGCCGCGCACGGCGGGCGGATCTGGGCGGAGAGCGAAGTGGGGCGGGGGACGACGTTCTCGTTCACTGTTCCTGTCGCCACCGACGGCAAAGCGCGGTCGGCGACGATGTCGCTCGACCGCGCTGCGTCGTGAGAGCGCCGAACCCTACTTACAACCCGCCTTCGCGCTCACCAGGTTGACCGAGCTCTGCACCGCATTCGCCTGACTGGCCGAGATCTTCCCGGACTTGAGCAGCGCCGCGGTCTGCTTCGACAGTGCGTTCAACTGACCGCACGCGCCATTGTCGTTGCTCGGATTGTTGTCCGTGAGCTTGCTCGTGATCTCGACGACGATCGGCGCGAGCTGGCTCTGCGCGTCGCCCGGCAGCGACGCGACGACGTTGCCGAGGGCGGCCACCGGTGTCGCGCAGGTGTTGTTCGAGATCACCGTCCCATCAGGGCAGACGTATTGATAGGACATCGCGTTCGA
>CBHWBX010000626.1:0-2004 GCA_966111935.1 uncultured Gemmatimonadaceae bacterium | reverse complement strand
AGCGGACAGGGCGCCGGCCCGTCGACGTTGATGCCGGGGATCGGACGCTTCCGAAGCAGGCCGTGCAGCCAGGTCGTCGCCTGCGTCGCGAGGCTGGCGGTCGCGGATTCGGTGAGGCCGCTGAATACCACGTTGGCGAGGCGGACGTTCGGCGGGTAGGGCGGCGAGACTCGCCCGTCGAGCTCCTGGCGCACGAAGGTGTGATAGTCGTGCGTCACCGCGCAGGTCACCGCATGGTGTGTCGGGACGCGTGTCTGGATGAACACGCGGCCGCCCTTCGGTCCGCGGCCGGCGCGGCCGGCGACCTGGCTGAGCAGCTGATAGCACCGCTCCGACGCGCGGAAGTCGGGCAGGTTGATCCCGACGTCCGCGTCGACGACGCCGACGAGGGTGACATTAGGAAAGTCTAAACCCTTGGCGATCATCTGCGTGCCGAGCAGCACGTCGACCTCGCCGCTCGCGACCCGGTCGAGGATCTCGGCGTGCGCCCACTTTCCGCTCGTCGTGTCGACGTCCATGCGCGCGATGCGCGCCGTCGGGAAGCGATCGATGAGCAGACGCTCGACCTGCTGAGTGCCGAGCCCGCGCTGGCGGAGGATCGTCCCCTTGCACTCCGGACACTGCCGCGGCATCGGCTCGGCGTGCTGGCAGTAGTGGCAGACGAGCCGCTCGGTCGTGCGATGATACGTGAGGCTGATCGAGCAGTTCGGGCAGGTCGACACGAAGCCGCAGGCACCGCATTGCACGAACGAGGCGTAGCCGCGGCGGTTGAGCAGGAGGATGCTCTGCTCCCCCTTCTTCAATCGATCGGCGATCGCGTGCTCGAGCGGCTCGCTCACCACGAGGCGCAGATAATCCTCGGGCTGGCGGTCGTCGGTGTACTTCACCTTCGCGTCGCGCAGGTCGACGACCTCGACCGCCGGCAATCGCGCCTCGCCCACACGCTCGGGGAGCGTGAGCAGCCGGTACTTGCCGTTCGCCGCGTTCGCCCAGCTCTCCAGGCTCGGCGTCGCGCTGCCGAGCACGACGATCGCGCCCTCGTTGCGCGCGCGAACGATCGCCGTCTCGCGTGCGTGATAGCGCGGCGTCTCTCCCTGCTTGTAGCTCGACTCGTGCTCCTCGTCGACGATGATCGCGCCGAGGTTCTCGAGCGGGGCGAAGATCGCCGAGCGCGCACCCACGGCGATGCGCTTGCGCCCTTCCCTGAGCGCGAGCCACTCGTCGTAGCGCTCGCCGTCGCTGAGCGCCGAGTGCAGCACGGCGATCTCGTCGCCGAACACGGCGCGAAAGCGGTCGACGGTTTGCGGCGTGAGCGCGATCTCGGGCACGAGCACGATCGCCGTCTTGCCGCGCTCGAGCACGACTTCACGCAGCAGCTCGATGTAGACGAGCGTCTTGCCGCTGCCGGTGACGCCGTGCAGCAGGAACACGTCGCCCGGCGCGGCGGACGTCAACGCAGCGATCGCCGCGCGCTGCGCCGACGACGGCTCGTGGCGCGCCGGCGGCTTGGTGCCGCGCCGCGAGAACGGATCGCGCGACACCACTTCGTCGCCGACGACGACGAGCCCGCGCGCGACCAACCCCTTGAGCACCGACGGCGAGAAGTCGAGTTGCTCGTTCAGATGCTCGACCGCCGCGCGTCCGCCGAGCGACTCGAGGAGCTCGAACAGCGCCCGCTGCTTGGGGACGCGCGAGAACACGCGATCGCGATGGAGCAGCGACGGCAGCTCGTTGCTGATCTCGGCGACGCGTCGCGTCCGGCGCGACGGCTCGGGCACGGCGTGCGACGTCAGAGCCGCGGGCAGCGCGGTGCGGATCGCCACGCCGAGCGGGACGATGTAGTAGTCGGCGAGCCACCGGCAGAGCGCGAGCGTGTCGGCGCTCATCACGGGCTCCAGATCCGGCAGACTCTCGACGCGCTTCGGCTTCACGCCTTCGCGCGGCTGATCCTCCCCGACGATGAGCCCAATCTGCTTCCGGTTCCGGAACGGCACGACCGCACGC
>CBHWBX010000625.1:0-2005 GCA_966111935.1 uncultured Gemmatimonadaceae bacterium | reverse complement strand
AAGCCGGTGAACTCGGGATCGGTCGGCTCAACGATCCCCGTCGTCGACTCGCGCGCCGCGGGCTCCGGGGCGAGCTCGAGGAACTCGCGCAGGAACGGCTCGACGCCGAAGTTGGTGAGGGCGCTGCCGAAGAACACCGGCGAGAGATCGCCGGCGAGCACCGCGGCTTCGTCGAACGGATGGCCGGCCTCGTCGAGCAGGCCGATGTCGCTCACGAGACGATCGTGCGCTTCACTGCCCAGGAGCTCGCGCAGCTGCGGATCGTCGATCGCGCCCGAGTGCGCGGCGGCGCGGTTCGCGCCGTGGCTCTCGTCGCGCTCGAACAGGAAGACCTGCTTCAGCCGGCGATCGTAGACGCCGACGAAAACGTCGTTCTTGTGGATCGGCCAGGTGATCGGGTGGCACTGGATCTCGAGGTCGGCCTCGACGTCGCTGATCAGCTTGAGCGGATCCTCGCCGACGCGATCGCACTTGTTCACGAAGGTGAAGATCGGCGTGCGTCGGCGCTTGCAGACGTTGAAGAGCTGGCGCGTCCGGTCCTCGACGCCGCGGCGATTGTCGAGGAGCATCACCGCGCTGTCGGCGGCGACGAGCGTGCGGTAGGTGTCCTCGGAGAAGTCTTCGTGGCCCGGCGTGTCGAGCAGGTTGATGTGGTAGCCGGCGTACTGGAACTGCATCACGCTGGACGTGACGGAGATGCCGCGCTCCTGCTCGAGCTTCATCCAGTCGGAGGTGGCATGCCGAGCCGCGCGGCGCGATTTGACCGAGCCGGCGAGGTGGATCGCGCCGCCGTAGAGGAGGAGCTTCTCGGTCAGCGTCGTCTTGCCGGCGTCCGGGTGGCTGATGATCGCGAACGTGCGCCGCGTGCGAACGGCGTCCTTCAAACGTTCAGCGTTTGCGAGATCGACCGACAAGGACCAACCTGGGATCGGGATGGGTAGAATTCAGCCGTAGAAACACGGCGAGGGCCGGACCTCCAGGGGTGGGGGTGGCCCTCGATCATATCGTTGTAATTTAATCACTTCCCCGCCCTCCAGGAGCCTGCGCGTGACCCCGTGGGTAATGCGGTTGATCATCGCCAACGTGATCATGTTCTTCGTCCAGCTCACCGGAGCAGCGCCGGGGCTGACGTCGGCGCTGGTGCTCCAGCCGCGGTACGTGCTGACCGAGCCGTGGACGCTCGTGACGTACATGTTCCTGCATGGCGGGTTCGGCCACATCTTCTTCAACATGCTCGGCCTGTGGCTGTTCGGGTCGCAGGTCGAGGCGCGGATGGGCGGACGGCGGTTCCTGGCGCTGTATTTCATCGCCGGCCTGTCGGGCGCGCTGCTGTCGCTGATCCTCTCTCCCGCGGCGGTGATCGGCGCATCGGCGGGTGTGTTCGGCATCATGCTCGCGTTCGCGCGCTACTGGCCGGACGCGACGATCTATTTCTGGTTCTTCCCGATGCAGGCGCGCATGGCGGTGATCGTCATGGCGCTGATCGAGCTGTTCTCGGGCTTCGGCGGCTCACGCGGCGGCATTGCCAACTTCGCGCACCTTGGCGGATTCCTCGGTGCATGGGCATACCTCGCCTACCTCGACCGCCGCGCCGGCGCAAAGCGCTTCCGGTCACAGACGGTGAGTCCCGTGAAGAAGGACGAGCTGGCGAACTGGAAGCGCGTCGACACGTCGCGCATCCACGAGGTGAATCGCGACGAGGTGAATCGCATCCTCGACAAGATCAGCGCGAAGGGGATGAACAGTTTGACGCCGCAGGAGAGGTTGTTCCTGTCGAACTTCGTCCCGCCGGATGATCGGGTGCCGCCGGTCAGCTGAAAAGCGTCAAAGGCAACAGCCTCACCGCAGAGACGCGGAGACGCAGAGGGCCGCAGAGAACTGCTGAAAAAACGAAACAGCCTTGAAATGGGAACGGCGACTCGGAGAGCGGGGTCGCCGTTCCTTTTTTTCCTTCACTCTTTTGTTATTTAGTCCTTTGCAGTCCTCTGCGAACCTCTGCGGCTCC
>CBHWBX010000624.1:0-2019 GCA_966111935.1 uncultured Gemmatimonadaceae bacterium | reverse complement strand
TCGCGTGAACCCGTACTCCCTGATCTTGCGGTACAACGTCTTCGACGAGATCCCCAGCACCTTCGCCGCGTTCCCCTGATGCCAGTTCGTCTGCTCGAGCACCGCATCGATGTGCTGGCGTTCGAGCTCGGCGAGGGTCGTCTGGGATCCGACGACGGCGCGGTTCCCCGCCGCCGGGGTGACGAGCGGGAGATCCTGGGCGCGGATCTCGTGGCCGTGGGTGCGGGCGAGCAGGACGACGCGCTCGATGACGTTGCGCAGCTCGCGGATGTTGCCGGGCCAGCTGTACTCCTGCATCAACGCGAGCGCATCCGACGACAGCGCGGGCGCCGAGGAGCCGGCGAGCTGCGTCATGAAATGCTGCGCGAGGAGCGGGATGTCGACGCTACGCTCGCGGAGCGGCGGCAGCGAGACGGTCACGACGTTGAGGCGATACAGCAGATCGTCGCGGAAGCGGCCGTCGCGCACCGCCTGCTCGAGATCATGATTGCTCGAGACGACGAAGCGCGCCGCGATGTCGACCTTCTGGGTGCCGCCGACGCGGAAGAAGCTTCCATGCTCGAGCGCGCGGCCGAGCTTCGACTGGAGCTTCGGGCTGAGCACACCGACTTCGTCGATGAACAGCGTGCCGTTCGCGGCGAGCTCGATCAGTCCCGCCTTGCGCGCGACGGCGCCGCTGAACGCGCCGCGCTCGTGGCCGAACAGCTCGACGTCGAGCAGGTTCTCGGCGAGGACCGTGCTGTCCGCTTCGACCATCGGGCCGACGCGCCCGGACAGGCGATGAATGGCCCGCGCGAGGAGCGTCTTGCCGGTGCCCGATTCACCGGTGATCAGCACCGGCGAGTCGGTCGTCGCAACGCGCTCGAGGAGGGTGAGCACGGCGTGCATCGGCGCGTACTGCGTGATCACTTCCGGCGTCGCGTCGACGCGCGACAGGCGCGCCTGGAGATACTTGTTCTCGCGCGAGAGCTGGCGCTTCTCCCACGCGCGGCGCACGAGCACGTCGATCTCGGCCATCCGATACGGCTTGGCCATGTAGTCGTACGCGCCGAGCTTCATCGCCGTGATCGCCGTCTCGACGGTACCGTTGCCGGTGATGATGATGACTTCCGGCGGATCCGCTTCGGCGCGGAGGTGCTTGAGCGCCTCGAGCCCGTCCATCTCGGGCATGACGATGTCGAGCAGCGCGACGTCGAACGCTTCGTCGCGGACCGCCTGGAGGGCGGCCTTCCCGTCGCCGACGCACACCACGTAGTGCCCGCGTCCGCGCAGGAAGGTCGAGAGAATCTGCGCGAGATTCTCCTCGTCTTCGGCGATGAGGACGCGAATGCGGCCCGTCGCGCCCGGCGCGGGCGACTGCGTCGCGGCGCCGCTGGCCTGCAACGGCACGGAAGGTGGTGTGGTCGTCGATTCGGTCATTCGGCGGTCGCCGGAAGAACGATGCGGAAGGCGCTCCCTTCACCGGGCGCGCTGTCGACTTCGATGCGACCGCCGTGCTCCGTGACGATCGCGTAGCAGATCGACAGGCCGAGCCCCATCCCGCGGCTCGGGGCCTTCGTCGTGTAGAACGGCTCGAAGATCTTCGACTTGTCCGAAGCGCGAATGCCGTGCCCACGATCCACGACTTCGGCGACAGTCTCGTCGTCCCGATCGCCGTTGCGCGTCCGCAGCGTGATCGCGCCCTTGTCTTCCATCGCGTCGAGGGCGTTGAGCAGCAGCGCCATGAAGACCTGGACCATCTGCTCCTCGTTTGCCCAGACGGGACGCAGCCCGGCTCCCGCCTCGACGCCGATGTTGACGCGGCGGAAGCGCGGATGGTGCTTCACGAGGTTGAGCGTTTTCTCAATCACGGCGTTGAGGTCGACGACCGCCTTGGTGGTCGACTTCGGCCGGCTGAAGTCGAGCAGGCCGTCGATGATGCCCTTGCAGCGCATCACCTCCTGCTGGATCAGCGCGAGCGAATCCGTGAGCTCGGCGGAGTCGCGCGGCAGCTGGATCGCGTTCTCGTCGATGCCGAGC
>CBHWBX010000623.1:0-2041 GCA_966111935.1 uncultured Gemmatimonadaceae bacterium | reverse complement strand
CAGCATCGGCGGGCCGGCGACGTCGCCGATGGCGTAGATGCCCTTGGCGGTCGTCTCGAGCTTGTCCGTGATCTTGATGAAGCCGCGGTCGGTGAGCTGGACGCCGGCTTCCTTGAGACCGATGTCCTCGATGTTCGGCGCGCGGCCGGCGGCGACGAGGACGATGTCGGCCTTGAGCTCCTGCTTCTCGCCGTTGGCGTCGATCGACATCGACACCGAATCCTTGGCGGCCTTCACGTTCGAGATCTTGGCGCCAGTGAGGATCGTGATGCCGCGCTTTTTGAACGCGCGCTCGACTTCCTTCGAGCAGTCGAGGTCCTCGAGCGGGAGCACGTTCGGCGCGACGTCGACGAGGGTGACCTGCGCGCCGAAGGCGTTGAAGACGTCGGCGAACTCGCAGCCGACGGCGCCGGCGCCGACGATGATGATTGTCTTCGGAGCCTTCTCGAGCGTGAGCGCTTCGTCGGACGAGATGATCGTCGACTTGTTCAGCTCGAGACCGACCTGAGGCAACCCGCGGACGCGGGAACCGGTCGAAATCACGACGGCTTTCTTCGCGTCGTGCTTCTCTTCCTTGCCGTCGGCGGTCTTCACCGAGACGGAGTTCTTGCCGGCGAGCTTACCGGTGCCCTTGATCCACGTGATCTTGTTCTTCTTGAAGAGGAACTCGACGCCCTTGGAGTTCTGGGCGCTGACGCCGCGCGAGCGCTTCATGGCGACGTTGTAGTCGAGCTTGACCTCGCCCGGGGTGACGCCGAATTCGGCGGCATGCTTGAGGCGGTTGGCGATGGACGCGGACTCGAGGAGCGCCTTGGCCGGGATACATCCCCAGAGGACGCAGGTGCCGCCCAGCCCTTCGCGCTCGATCACGGCGACGGAAAGTCCGAGCTGCGCGGATCGAATGGCGCCCACATAACCGGCAGGGCCGCCGCCAAGGAAGATCACGTCAAAGGAAGCCATAAATCGATAAGTGACGAAGGACGATTCTGGAGAGTGGACAATACGGTGGTGATGATCAAAGATACCGGGATTCGGAAAGGAGGCGCTACTGCGCTTCGCGACCCGCGCGGCTATCGTTTCGTCCCGCCTCGCTTGTAGGAACTACCACCCACCCGCAAGGTAGGCCCCATGGCGATTCATCGGCTCTTCCCGGGCTGGCGCGTGCAGCCGCTGGCGGCGCTCACGGCGTACGCTTTTGCCGGCACGCTCGGCGCCCAGAGTCCCCTCCCGCCGCGTGCCGACAGTGCCGCGCGCGACAGCACGCCGGCGGTGCTGGTTGGACGCGTCATCGACAGCGCCGGCGTCGGCCTCGCCGGTGCCGAGATCACGATGCTCAAGTCGGACAAGCTGTACTCGGTGTCCGGCGACAGCGGGGCGTTCCGCCTGACCGGACTGCCGCCGGGGACGGTGACGTTCAACGTGCGACGGATCGGCTACGAGGCCGCGACCTTCACGGCCGTGCTCAAGGCGGGGAAGACACATCGCGCGAACTTCCAGCTCGTCGTGACGGCGCAGGCACTGCCGACGGTGGCCGTCTCGGACACGGCGACGCAGTCGCACTGGCTCGACTCGTTCAACCATCGCAAGGCGAACGGACACGGAACGTTCATCACGCGCGATCAGATCGTGAAGCGCAACGCGCGATCGTCGATCGACATCATCCGCAGTGTGCCCGGCATTCGGATCGTCCCGTCGCGCAACGGCATGGAGAGCCGCGTGCTGATGGGACGCACGCAGAATCGTCCCTGCGCGCCGACGATGTACCTGCACGGCCTGCCGTACAGCGGCACGATCACCGACTTCTCGGCGGACGACATCGAGGCGCTCGAGGTGTATGTGGGGGTGTCGGAGATTCCGCCCGAGTACGATCGGAATGAGCGGGGAATCTGTGGGGTGATCGTGGTGTGGACGAGGGACCCCCGGAAACCGCCTACCTGATCGAGCTTTCGGGTCGCGGGTTGCGGGTCGCGGGTTGCGGGAAGGTGTGCGACGCCTGAGGCGTCGCTTCGATGCAACGGCGTTTGAAGTTCAAAATCGAAGC
>CBHWBX010000622.1:0-2050 GCA_966111935.1 uncultured Gemmatimonadaceae bacterium | reverse complement strand
CGTCACGGGCAAGCCGCTGTGGGAAGGCGACAACCTTCCGCAGCTGCTCGGTCAGAAGATGGAGATTGGCTCGACGATCATCAGGATCCCGGCCCCGCTGCGCACCGCACTCAAAGCGATGCTCGATCCGGAACCAGAGCGTCGCCCGACGGCGGCCCAGGCGCGTGCGATGCTCGTCGATGTGGAAGCGGCGAATGCGGGCGATACCGTGTTCACGCCTCCACCCGGTAAGGCGACGCTCGACATGCGCGGCTCGAACCCGGCGACACGAGACAAGAGCGATCCATATGCCGCGACGCGCCTCCTCGAGAAAACGCCGGCCGCCGCGAGCTCGCTCTCGATGGCGGAGGATGTTCCGAGCAAGCCCGCACGCCGTGTCGCTCTCGCCGTGATCATCGGGGCCGCCGCGACGGTCGCAATTGCCGCCGTCATCTTCGTGAAGATGCAGAGCTCGCCGGAAACGAAAGCGGCGACACCGCGCGATGCAGCCGTCGCCATGGCTCCGCCGATCGATGCCGCGCCGATCGAAGTGGATGCGGCCCCGGCCGTTGTCACGACGAAGGTTCGCGTCGAGACGAAGCCGGCCGGCGCGACGGTCATGGTCGATGGTGTCGCGAAGAAAACGCCGTTTGATCTCGAGCTCTCCGCACCGATGCCGCTCACCGCGACGTTGAAGGGCTACTCGCCCGCATCATTTACCGTCGAGCCTGACCAAGCGCTCGCCCCGATCGTCCTCAAGAGAAAACCCGTCGCCGTCAAACCACCCGACGACAGCAAGTCGCCCTTCTAGATGCGCCTCCTTCTTCTCACTGCATGCTCGACGGGCTGTCTCATCTCGGCCCCCGAAGGCGCGCCGCAAACGTGGCCGCCGAAGCTCGGCGTGACCGTCGAAGCGGTGACCTCCGGCGACCTCAATGGTGACGGCGCGCTCGACGTCGTCGTGTACAGCTCCGGCTCGTCGACGCAGGCCGGCATGTACCTCATCACGGCCGGCAAGGACCTCGACGACCACAATCAGGTGAAGTCGTTCTCGAAGTTTGTGCCAGTGGCGATCGACCATCCGGCGGCGGCCTTTCAGACGACCGACGCGGCTCCGTCCGTCTATCTCGCGACGACGACCGACAAGGTCGTGCTGACGCAGTACTCGAACATCCTCACCGAGAAGGACACCGTGACAACCACGGTGCCCGCGAGTACGGGCAACTTGTGGGTTCATCCCGTGACGTTCCCCGGCGGCATGGTCCACATCGCCGCCAGTAACGGCAGCGCGATCGATCACGTCGCAGCAGATTTTGCAGACGCAAAACCAATTCCTGCGCCGGCGGGTCCGAATTGGGACATGGCGCAGGTCGCGACCTCATACGTGTCCGGCCAAGACTCGATCGTCGTCGTTGCGACCAACACGACGGTGATGCGAGCGGTGCTGCCGACAACGATGGGCGCGATGTTCATGTACTCGACCGTGCGTAGTGGCCCGGCGTGGTCGGGACAGACAGCGTTCGATCTCAACGGCGATGGCCGCGACGAGATCATCGGCTTCGATCTGCAATCTCATCAACTCTGCGTCGTTGATCCCGGCACAGCGAGTCTGCCGGTCACACCATCGTGTTTGACGGTGCCGACGAATTTTCCCGGCAACGAAGTGCAGATCATTGCCGGAATGCTCACGCAGGGCGCGCCGCTCGACATCATGATCGCGCAAGCGTCCGCGACGGACACCGGCTACACGCTCGTCGAAGACATCGCGTACTCGGCCGGAACGCTCACTGCGACGACGATGCATCCAGGAATGACGATGGGTCCTGCGCACGGGCGCACGGTGATGGTGGGACCGCCGGGGTCGCTGATCGTCTTCGCTACCGACGGTACTGCCGCTTGCGTACACGGGCCCTGTTAGATGTGCGCCGCGAGCCCGCACTCGCCTTAAGAGAGACGAGGAAACACGACCTTCCGTAGGCGCGCTGATTGCAAATCGTGCGCTCATGCTCACTCGTGTTCTCTTAGGCCTCGCTGCCGTATCGTCGTTGTGGCCAGAGCGCACGGCATCGGC
>CBHWBX010000621.1:0-2059 GCA_966111935.1 uncultured Gemmatimonadaceae bacterium | reverse complement strand
GCGGAGACGCAGAGGAACGCGGAGGACTGCATTAGCGGCGCGATGGCATTACCGAAGGGAACGGCAACTCCGCTGGGGGCCGTTCCCTATTTCCCATTTCTTCGTCGTTGTCTTTCTCTGCGTTCCTCTGCGTCTCTGCGTCTCTGCGGTGAGCGGTTGCACTTCTACTCAAATAGCCGTCAATTTCCAGAACAATGGCCACCGCAAAGAAGCGAGCGAAGAAGAAGCGCGCCGTCGCTGAAGCCGCGTCGCGGGGGCTGGATGCGCGTCGGCTCGCGGGAGCGACGCCGCCCGGGGATGTGCAGGAGCTCGGGCGGGCGATCGAGGAGGATGGCGGGGCTGTGCTCGCCACCTATCGCGATCCGCTCGGCAGCCACTGGCAGCTTCTCGCTGCGCTGCCGATCGATCGCGTCGAGCCGACGCCCTTTCAGCGCGATCTCTCTGAAGCGCACGTCGGCAAGGTGCGGAAGGCGATCGACACGCTCGACCGCTACCTCGATCCGATCATCGCCGTCCCGGCGGCGCATGGGATGTACTGGTCGCCGAACGGCTATCATCGCCTGAGTGCGATGAAGGAGCTCGGCGCGCGATCGATCGTCGCGCTCGTGATTCCCGAGGCCGAGGTCGCGCACCACATCCTGCTGCTGAACACCGAGAAGGCGCACAACCTCCGCGAGAAGTCGCTCGAGATCTCGCGGCTCGCCGAGTCGCTCGCCGAGATCGATGATCGGCCGGAGCGCGAGTACGAGCTGCAGTTCGAGGAGGCGGCGCTGATCACGCTCGGCTTCTGCTACCAGCAGAACGGCCGTTTCTCCGGCGGCGCCTATCATCCGATCCTCAAACGCTGCGACCGCTTCCTCTCGATGAAGCTGTCGAACGCGCTGATGGAGCGACGGCTGCGCGCAGACAAGCTGCTCGAATTGAACGAGCTCGTGAACACCGCCGTCGCGAGCATGAAGTCGCGCGGACTCGAGAGCCCATACCTGAAGTCGTTCGTGGTCGCACGCCTCAACCCACTGCGCTTCTCGCGCCGCACCAATCCTGATTTCGACGAGACGATCGACAAGATGATCGCCAGTGCACGCCGCTTCGATGTGGGGAAGATTCGCGCGGACCAGATCGCGCGCAGCGGCGGCCCGCCGGCCGCGGCGGAGGAATAGATGCCGTCGTTCGACGCGCCGCGGATCGAGCTGATCGCCGAGCCGACGGCGGTGCAGGAGATGGCCGGCCTGCGCGAGGCACTCGGAGGCGGACCGCGACTGCTCGTGAAGCGCGACGACGCGATCCCGTTCGGGTTCGGCGGCAACAAGGTTCGGAAGCTCGAGTACATCCTCGCCGAGGCGCTCGACGCGGGCGCGGACACCATCGTCACGCTCGGCGGGCTGCAGTCGAATCACGCGCGCGCGACCGCGGCCGCCGCAGCCGTGCTCGGACTTCGCTGCGTGCTCATCATCAACGGCACGCCGCAGGAGCGTCCGACCGCGAACGCGCTGCTCGATCGGCTGCTCGGCGCCGAGATCGAGTACATCTCGTCGCGCGAAGAGCGTCGCCCGGCGACCGAGCGCGTGATCCAGCGCCTGCGCGCCGAGGGACGCAATCCATTCCTGATCCCGCTCGGCGCGTCGACGTCGCTCGGCGCGATCGGGTTCGTGAACGCGATCGGTGAGCTGGTCGGGCAGGGCGTGCGACCGGACGTGATCGTGCACGCAGGGTCATCGGGAGGAACGCAGGCCGGGCTCGTCGCCGGCGCGGCGCTGATGCGGCTCCCGACGCAGATCATCGCCGTGAGCGCGGACGATCCTGCCGATGCGATCCGCGCGCAGGTGCGCGAGATCATCCGTGGGATCGACGAGCTGTCCGATTTCGACGGCGAGCTGGACGTGGACGACACGCGCATCGGCACCGGCTACGGAATCCCCACCGAGGCATCGCGTGAAGCCCAGGAGCTCGCGGCGCGGCGCGAAGGGCTGTTCGTCGGACACACCTACTCGGCGAAGGCGCTCGGCGCACTGATCGCGTACGTCCGCGAGGGTCGGTTCACGCCCGACCAGACCGTGCT
>CBHWBX010000620.1:0-2089 GCA_966111935.1 uncultured Gemmatimonadaceae bacterium | reverse complement strand
GGGGCCCCCGCGTCGGGGTGTCTTTGTCTGCGGGGTTTTCTGTTTGTTGGCGCGGGGGGGGGGGGGGCCCCCGCCCGCCCCGCCCCGCACACCTTACCGCAACCCGCTGCCCTCAAACCCGCTACCGAGCAGTTCAGGGAGAAGGCAGAATATCACTCGCCCGCAGATCGATCACCACGAGCCCCGCCTTCGACACGCCGAACAGCTTCAGCACCACACCCTGCGCCGCATCCGATGCGGGCGGCAGCGCAGCGCGCAGCGGTCCGTACAGATTCTGCTTGATCGGCAGCGTGCCGCGGTTCAGGTAGTGGAAGATGTCGAGGATCTCGATCGTCTGGTTGCCCGACGCGACGTAGCCGGTGCGCTCGATACCGCCCTGCCCCGGGCTCGCGACGAAGTCGGCGTTCGGATGGAAGACGATCCCCTGCCCCGGCGCCGCGTTCGGATACAACCCCTGCAGCCGCAGGTGGAAGGGGAAATCGACCGACGAGAAGAACGACCGGTCGCCGTGCGCGCCGACGGTGAATCCGGACTTGTCCAGCGCCAGGCCGTTGATGTGCTCCGACGCGTTGTTCGTCAGATCCGTCTGCTGGATCGGCGCCGACATGAAGCCGCTGGCGTTGGCCATGAAGAGGTTGCCCGCGCCGGCGGTGTTGCCCGAGCCGAACGCGATCCAGTTGCGATCACCGCTCACGGCGACGTACGTCGTGTCGGTCAGACCGGCGTCGGTGACGTCCACCCCCGACGCGACCTCGATGTCCGTCGATCCGATGAGCTTCTTCAGATCGGCGACCGCGGCGGCCAGCCCCTTGTTCGACGTCACGCACTGCGAGTCTTCGTTCGTGTCGGGCGTATGGTCGCAGATCGTGATGAAGTCGGAGCCCGGAGCGCCAGACGCGGTCGAGAGGAAGTCGGCGTTCTTGACGACGACGCTCTTGATCGATTGGGAGACGGTCTTGTAGATGATTACCGGCTTGGTGTCCGGGTACGGCTTCGACGGATCGAAGTACCGGATCGTTCCCTTCGGCGCCGTCGTCGTCGGCTGGGTCGAGAAGAAGATCGTCCCGTCCTTGAGCTGCCCGACGTACTGCGGCCGATCGGAGTAGAGGATCGGATTGCTCGAGCTCTCGTGCCAGATGACCGGCGCCGACGGATTGTCCTGCGAAGCATCCTCCGTCAGCGAGAAGAGGGGCGTGATCCGCGTGCGAATCCGCTGCACTTCCTGCAGCCCGGCGAGATCGACGCGGCTGAAGTTCGTCCCGCCGGAGTTCGCGACCCACAGCGAGCCGGGGTCGTTGGCGATGAAGAGGCCCCACGGGAACGCGCCGACAGCGATGCCGCCGGGGTCGTACGTGCTCGACGTCGTGTGGAAGACCTCGAGGCGATTGTAGCTCTGGTTCGAAAGGATCACGTTCCCGCGCGGCGCGTCCCACACGAGATCGCCGACGAGTCCCGCGGACCGGTCGGCCGGCAGCGGGAAGGTGTGACCGAAGACGACGAGCGTCGAATCGACGAGCCCCCCGCCGAGCGTGCCGTTCGGCATGAGCTGGCCGCTGCGCACCGCATAGCCGGTGCGATTCGACTGATCGACCGCGAAGGCGGTGATCGCGACGCGCTGTCCACGGAAGCTCGTCGGAATCTTCGAGAGGCTGATCGACGCCGTCGAGTTACCGGCGAACGGCTGCGGCAGCAGGATGCTGTCGCGCACGATCACCGCGCCGGCGTTGTCGCGCGCCACGAAGCCAATCGCGCGAATGCCGTCGCCGCGCGCCGTCACCGTGACGGCGTCGCTGAGCTCGAGGCGTGCACCGACGTTCTGCGTCACGAGCGGCTGCGCCGTCCCTGACGCGCGCACGAAGACCATCGCGGTCGGGCTGTTGCCCGGGCGTCCGGTGACGCTCGTCGCGCTCGCGGTGACCGTGACACGGCCGCGGATCGGCGCGTCGATCGGCACGCGGGCGATGCCCGACACCGTCACCGAGCGCGGCGCGCCGGTGACCGTCTGCGTGATCGTCGTATCCAGCTTCGTCGGCCAGCTCGACTCGCCCTGGAAGCGAATCTTCACGTTCGCGACGCCGTCCGGATGCTC
>CBHWBX010000619.1:0-2091 GCA_966111935.1 uncultured Gemmatimonadaceae bacterium | reverse complement strand
ATCATCGGCGACGGCTCGTTCTCGATCGACCAGCAGCGCTACAACGCGCAGTTCGGCGGCCAGGTCTTCTACGAGATCAAGGGCGGCAAGATCGTCGGCATGCTCAAGGACGTCGCCTACCAGATCCGCACGCCGGAGTTCTGGGGCAGCCTCGACATGATCGGCGGCCCGAAGAGCTACTTCCTCGGCGGCGCCTTCGGCGACGCGAAGGGACAGCCGGTGCAGGTGAACGCCGTCAGCCACGGCTCGCCCGTCACGCGCTTCCGCAACGTGAACGTGATCAACACAGGCCGGAGCGCATGAGCATCCGCTCTCTGGCCGTCGATGCGCGCTGGCTCTCGCGCGAGGAGTGCGAGGCGATCGCCAAAAAGGCGCTCTCCTTCGCCCACGCCGACGAGACCCGCGTCCTCGTCAACAGCACGAACATCAGCAACACCCGCTTCGCGGTGAACCAGATCTCCACCGCCGGCGATTCGTTCGACTCGGTCGTCACCGTGATCGCGCGCTTCGGAAAGCGCAGCGGATCGGCATCGACCAATCAGCTCGACGATGAAGGACTGCGCGCCGCCGTGGCGATGGCCGAGCGCATCGCGAAGCTGAGCCCCGAGGATCCGGAAGCGATGCCGGAGCTCGGACCGCAGACCTATCAGCCCGGTGTGAACTGGAGCGACGCCACCGCGTCGCTCGATCCGGCGTCGCGCGCCACCGCGGTGCAGCGCATCACCACCCCGGCGAAGAGTGCGGGGCTGGTCTCGACCGGCTTCATGGAAGGCATCACCAGCGCCTCGGCGATTGCGAACAGCAAAGGCCTGTTCGCCTACAATCGATCGACGGCGTCGGTGCTCACTACCACTGTGCGCACTCCGGACGGTACCGGTTCCGGATGGGCCGGCGCGACGCACCACGACTGGAGTCGCATCGATTCCGCATCGCTCGGCGCGCGCGCGACCGACAGGGCGCGGAAGTCGGTGAAGCCCGTCGCCATCGAGCCGGGACGCTACACCGTCGTCTTCGAACCGACCGCCGTCGGAAATCTCGTGCAGTTCATCGCCGGCGCATTCAACGCGCGCGCCGCCGATGAAGGCCGTTCGTTCTTCTCGCTCCCCGGCGGAAAGAACAAGATCGGACAGAAAATCATCGACGAACGCGTGTCGATCATCTCCGATCCGTTCGATCCCGACGTCGCTGGTTCGCCCTTTGCGAGTGACGGATTACCGACACGACGCGTCGTATGGATCGAAAATGGTGTTGTCAAAAACCTCAATTACGATAGATATTGGGCAGAGAAGAATGGCCGTGCGCCGACCGGCGCCGGCGGTTCGATCAAGATGAGCGGTGGAACGGCATCGCTCGACGACTTGATTCGCTCGACCCAACGCGGTTTGTTGGTGACAAGATTCTGGTATCTGCGGCCGGTGGATCCTCGCACCATCCTCTATACCGGCCTGACGCGAGATGGTACGTTTCTGATCGAGAACGGGAAGATCACGCGGCCGGTGAAGAACCTTCGCTTCAACGATTCGCCGATCTTCATGTTGAATAATCTTGAAGCGATGGGCGTCCCCGAACGCGTGAGCGCGAGCGAGGGCGGCGAACCTGGGCAGGCGATCGTCGTTCCACCGATCAAGGTTCGAGACTTCAACTTCACCAGCTTGAGTGACGCCGTCTGAGCGGTAACGGCGTCGCAGGACTGCATGGATCTCCGCGGAGGTCCATGTAGCGGCGGCGGGAGCGCCTTGGGTGCAAACGTCGTCGTCTCACCGAGTCACCGGGGATTCGGCTGAGAGTAAGAACCTCCATCACTGGAGATAGTACAATGGCTGCGAAGAAGAAGAGCGCCAAGAAGGGCGCGAAGAAGACTGCCAAGAAGGGCGCGAAGAAGACGACGGCCCGCAAGGGCGCCAAGAAGCGCGCGTAAGTTTTTCTTGGCTCTAGATGTAAAAAGAAGCAGCCGGCATTCGTGCCGGCTGCTTTTTTATCCGCCCCTCTCGATCCCCGCCTCTCGATCCCCGCCTCTCGATCCCCGATCCTCATCGAGCGTACCGCGCCAGCGCCAATTCCATGATTCGTCCCACCAGCGCGCCGTATGCG
>CBHWBX010000618.1:0-2105 GCA_966111935.1 uncultured Gemmatimonadaceae bacterium | reverse complement strand
ATCACGCGGCCGCGCGCGCAGCTCCTCGCCGATGCCGCGAGTGTCGGCCTTCTGCCGCAGCGCATCGCGGCGGGCGTCACCGCGGTACTCGGCTTCGTGGGCCTCATGCTCGCATCGCTGGGACTCTACGGCGTGGTGTCCTACGGTGTCAGCCAGCGTACGCGTGAGATCGGCATTCGCATGGCGCTCGGCGCGGACTCCCGCGCAATGCTCGGCATGGTCATGACCGAAGGACTGCGGCTGGTCGGCATCGGCACGGCGATCGGCATGGCGATCGCGATCGCCGGATCGCGAGTGCTCGCCGGATTTCTCTTCGGCGTGAGCCCGACTGACCCGACGACGCTCCTGGCCGTTCCGGCGACGCTCGGCGTCGTTGCGCTCGCGGCAAGCTGGGTACCCGCCTGGCGTGCGGCGCGCATCGGAGTCGCGGGGGCATTGAGAGGAGATTGAAGCTCGTCGGCCACCCGTCGTCGCGAGCGGCCGAAATGTTGTCTAAGCCATTTAGTAGCACAGCATTGCACGATTGATGCAGGCGCGGCGTTTCGGCGTCCGGTTTTCGTTGGATGTCAGGCATTTGGGAGTATTTTTTGCGACGTAGGTCGCGAATATGACTCGACTGACATCGTTCGTCGCCCGCCGCGCCCGCTCGAACATTTGATGCGAAGCTTCCGTGACCAGTCCGGTCGTCTCTGGATGGCCTTCTCCGTGACGCCCGACTCGATGATCGGCATGCGCACTCGCGTGCTGCCGCCGGACTATGCCGAAGGCTGGCTCGTGTTCGAATGCGCCGACGAGCGTCGGCGTCTCGCCCCGTTTCCGGCCGAGTGGAAGAACTGCTCTGAAACGGAGCTCTGCCGATTGGTTGGCCGGGCCGAGCGGGTGAGACGTCGGTCGCCACACACCGATGTCTTGAGCCAATCCCAAATCGATCCACCGGCCGACGTTCTGTAGCCGGCGAGGGTCAGCCCCTTCGTTCAAGGCGCGAGCCGCTGCATTCAAGAGCGGTCGGCCGCTGAGGAATACTCTTGAGCCACGTCCATTGCGACGTGGCTTTTTTCGTTTTCATGACACCGCGCGATTCCGCGTTTCACTCTCGAGGATTCACCGATGCCGCTCGCCACCCGACACCGCGACGATCCGATGCCCACCTTGCCCGCGCTCGCCGGGCTCGAAGTTCACGAGGTGTGGGATGCCGACTGCATGGCGCGCCTACAGGGGCGCGGCGTCGAGGAGATCGAGGCGCGCTTCGCCGCCGGCCATCGCGCATATGTGGCGTGGTGGAACGAGGAGCCCGCCGCGTTCGGATGGGTGGCGACACGCTCGGCGACGATCGGTGAGCTGAGTGCGACGTTCACGATCGCCGAGGGCGAGCGATACCTCTGGAACTTCGTGACGCTGCCGACGCATCGTGGGCGTGGCATCTACCCGCGGCTTCTCCAGGCAATCCTCGAGAGCGAGTCGCGAAGCGCCGAGCGATTCTGGATCGCCTACGCGCCGGAGAACCGCGCGTCGGGATCGGGGATCGCCAAGGTGGGGTTCCGCGCGCAGGCGGAGATGTCGTTCGACGCGTCGGGCAGGCCGGCGCTGCGCGCGCTCGTGTCGGGTGGAGCAGTCGGATCGTCGCGCGTGCTCGGCATTCACGAGACCGCCGAGCCGCTCACGCCGTGCTGGCGGTGCGTGCGCGCGGGGCGGGGACCGATGGCCTGCCCGGAGGGGCAGTGCAGCTGTGATTACCAGCAGCCGAAGAGCGGGTGCGCTGCGTGATCGGCTTGCTACGATCGCAGGTGGGCAGTGAGTATTCACTGCATGCATCGATTCAATGCGGCGCGACTCCCTGCGACACCATGGAAGAACGGCGGCGGCGTCACGCGCGAGATCGTCGCGATGCCGCGCGGCGCCGGGCTGGACTCGTTCTCGTGGCGTGTCAGCATCGCCGACGTGTCGGCGGATGGAGCGTTCTCGATCTTCGAAGGGATCGATCGGGTGCTCATCCTGCTCGAGGGGAACGGCGTCGTACTTTATGGCGCCGATGGCAGGGCAGTGCATCGTCTCGACGAGCTGTTCGTCCCGCTGGAGTTTTCGGGAGACGACCGAATCACCTCGGC
>CBHWBX010000617.1:0-2125 GCA_966111935.1 uncultured Gemmatimonadaceae bacterium | reverse complement strand
GACGATCGAGGGACTCTCCTCCGATGGGTCGCACCCGCTGCAGAAGGCGTGGGAAGCGCTCGACGTTCCGCAGTGCGGCTACTGTCAGGCCGGCCAGATCATGTCGGCGGCGGCGCTCCTCAAGGACAAGCCGAATCCGACCGACGCCGACATCGATACGGCGATGAACGGCAACATCTGTCGCTGTACGACCTACCTGCGCATCAAGCAGGCGATCCATCAGGCGGCGCAGCAGGGCGCGCCGGTCGGCACCCGCGGTTCGGACCTCTAAGGAGATACGGCCATGACCACGTCGCTGAATCCCCAGGTCGATCGTCGCTCCTTCCTTCGCGTCACCGCGCTCGCCGGCGGTGGCTTCATGCTCGGCAGCTACGTGCGCTTCGGCGAGAGCATGGCCGCGCTCGCGGAGAGCGCCGGCGCCGCCGCGGAGGGCGCGATCGGCAACTTCGTGCGCATCACGCCGGACGGCATCGTCACGATCATCGCCAAGAACCCGGAGATCGGGCAGGGCGTGAAGACGATGCTCCCGATGCTCATCGCCGAGGAGCTCGACGTCGACTGGAAGAGTGTGCGCACCGAACAGGCGCCGCTCGACTCGACGAAGTTCCAGGCGCAGAGTGCCGGCGGCAGCACGGCGACGCCGACGAACTGGGAGCCGATGCGCCGCGTCGGCGCGGCCGCGCGCGCGATGCTCGTCGCCGCGGCGGCGCAGCAGCTCGGCGTGCCGGAAGCGGAGCTCGAGACGGCGTCGGGCGTCGTGCACCATAGGAAGAGCAATCGTCACGTCGCGTATGGTGAGCTCGCGTCGAAGGCCGCGACGCTCCCCGCGCCCGACCTCGCGACGGTGAAGCTCAAGGATCCGAAGAGCTACAAGATCATCGGCACGCGGGTCACCGGCGTCGACGTCCCCGACATCGTCCGCGGGAAGCCGATGTTCGGCATCGACATGGTGCTGCCGGGGATGCTCTACGCCGCGTACGTGAAGTGCCCGGTGTTCGGCGGCAAGGCCGTGAGCGCGAACCTCGACGTCGTGAAGACGCAGCCGGGGGTAAAGCACGCCTTCATCATCGACCAGGGCTCGCAGGGTGGGCTCATGGGACTGATGTCGGGCGTCGCGATCGTCGGCGACAACTGGTGGATGGTCCAGCAGGCGCGCGCGAAGCTCGTCGTGAACTGGGACGAAGGCGCGACGGCGACGCAGAGCAGCGAGAGCTTCGCGGCGCAGGCGGCCGCGCTCTCGAAGCAGCCGGCGCAGCAGTCGCTGCGCAAGGACGGCGACGTCGACGCGGCGCTCAAGGCCGCCGCGAAGACCGTCACCGCCGATTACTACTATCCGTTCATCGCTCACGCGCCGCTCGAGCCGCAGAACACGACGGCGCTGTTCAAGGACGGAAAGCTCGAGCTCTGGTCGCCGACGCAGCAGCCCGCGGGCGGGCGTGCGCTCGTCGCCGGTACGCTCGGCCTCCAGCCGGACGACATCAAGGTCAATCTCACGCGCACGGGCGGCGGCTTCGGCCGTCGCCTCAGCAACGACTACATGGTCGAAGCGGCGGCGATCGCCAAGCAGCTGCCGGGCACGCCCGTGAAGCTACTCTGGACGCGTGAGGACGACATCCAGCACGATCCGTATCGTCCCGCCGGATTCCACTACTTCAGCGGCGGCGTGGATGCGAGCGGCAAGCTCACGGCGTGGCGCGATCACTTCGTCACGTTCGGCGCCGACGGCCGCACCGTCTCGAGCGCGAACATCGGCCCGACGGAATTCCCGGCGCGCTTCATTCCGAACTTCTCGCTCGAGCAGTCGCTGATTCCGCTCGGCGTTCCCACGGGTCCGCTCCGCGCGCCGGGGAGCAACGGCATCGCCTTCGCCGTGCAGTCGTTCATCGACGAGCTCGCGCACGCGGCCGGCAAGGATCCGCTGCAGTTCCGTCTCGATCTGCTGGCGAACGAGCAACCCGCACCGGCGCTCGCTGGGGCGCCGGCCGGTGCCGGCCGCGGTGGGCCGCAGCAACCTGGCTTCGACGCCAAGCGCATGATCGGCGTGCTCGAGACGGTTCGCGATCGTTCTGGCTGGGCGAAGCGTTCGTCGCTGCCGAAGGGCACCGGCATGGGCGTCGCGTTCCAC
>CBHWBX010000616.1:0-2138 GCA_966111935.1 uncultured Gemmatimonadaceae bacterium | reverse complement strand
AGAAGAAGCAGAACGTCTTCGACGACTTCATCGCGGTGGCGGAGTGGCTGTTCGACAACGGCTACACGCGCTCGGAACGTCTCGCGATTCAAGGCGGTTCGAATGGCGGCCTGCTCGTTGGCGCGATCATGACGCAACGCCCGGAACTGGCGCGCGTCGCGCTGCCGGCGGTTGGCGTTATGGACATGCTGCGCTTCCACACCTTCACGATTGGCTGGAACTGGATTGCGGACTACGGATCGAGCGATGACGCGGATGCGTTCCGCTATCTGTACGCGTACTCGCCGCTCCATAATCTGCGCGACGGAGTGCGGTACCCGAGCACGCTGATCACGACGGCGGATCACGACGATCGCGTAGTGCCCGCGCACTCCTTCAAGTTCGCCGCGCGGTTGCAGGAGGCGCACGCGGGGGACAATCCGGTGTTGATCCGCATCGAGGTCAAGTCGGGGCACGGGAGCTCGTCGCTTTCCAAACAGATCGACGAAACGGCCGACGTGTTCGCCTTTGTCTTCTCGCAGCTCGGCGTCACTCCGCACTTCGTCGCGTAGGTCAGTTCGCGTTTTTCAGTTCGCGTGGTGGTGGTTCCGTGCTCGGCGCGGCGCGAACGCTGATTCCGAAGCCTCGGGGAGTGTCCCGGCTTCGGAAAGTGCTGCGCGCTGCGCGCTACGCAATTCCGAAGCCGGGACACCTACCCCTCGTTTTGGATCAGCTTCCGCGCCCCGCTGGCGGAGGTGGTGGCACGCGCGCTTCAGCGCCGCGCGCTTGCGAACTCCGTGGGCGTGCGGCAGGGTGTGCGGCATGAACAATAGAGCTCCCGGCTTCGGAAGTGCGTAGCGCGCAGCGCGTAGCACTTTCCGAACCCGGGAGCTTGTTGTTCAGGACGCACAGCCTGTCGCGCGCCCCCACGACGATCCATCACATTCGCGCGCGCACCGAAGCGGTAGCGGAAGCGCCAGACTACTTCACGGGGAACGGACGCGGAGCCGGAAGCTCGTCGATGAACTTCCAGGGCGCCGCGCCGTCGCGTGTAAGCGGGGTCTTGGCGAGACGGGCGCGGACCATGGCGATGGGCATCGGCCCACCCTGGAGCACCGCGTCGTGGAACTGCCGGTCCGTCATTTTCCTGGTGTCAACCAGTTCCTTATGCAGCGCCCGCAGCTGCAACCCGCCGAGCATGTACGCTGCCTGATAAATCGGCGAGTAGCTCCCGTTGAACGAGCGACGCACTTCGGCTTCGGAGTTCGCGCGCTCGAACGGCACGTGATCGACGAGATATTCGATGCACTGCTCCGGCGTCATCTTGCCGAGATGGAACGAGAGGGAGAACACGATGCGCGCGCTGCGATGCATGCGCCACGCGAGCGCGCCCAGTCGGTCTTCCGGGCGGACATGGAAGTCGTGATCCCAGAGGAACATTTCCCAGTAGAGCGACTGGCCTTCGTTCCAGAACGGCGTGCCGAACATGCGACGATGCGAGTTGTAGCGCGCCGTCATCCACCCCTGGAGGTGATGGCCCGGATTGAGCTCATGAAAGACCGTCGCCCGTGAGAAATGCGGGTTGTTGCCCTTCATGCTCATCATCTTTTCTTCGTCGGTCATGTCGTTCGTGGGATACGACACGAGGATCTGATCACCACCGAGGAAGAACGGGCTCACACGCTGCCGCTCGGGCGACAGCATTTCCATCGTCCAATCCTCGCGCGCCAGCGCGGGGATGGTGACCCAGTCGTGCTTATCGAAGAACGCCTCGGCCTCGTTGGCCAAGTCGCGAATGAGGTCGGGCTGCTTACCCGGTTCGACGTACGCCTGCTTCACCTTCTCCATCGCCGCTTTCCAGTCGTCGCCGAAACCCATCTGCTTTGCGGCCTTCTTGGCTTCGGCCTCGCTGAAGGCATACTCGCGCTCGGCGAGCGCGATCAGCTCTTCCGGCGTGTACGGAATCATCGCGTGACGGAGATCCATTGCGAGTCCTTCTGCGCCGATCGGATCGCCAATGATCGGTTCGTTCGCCGGTGCGGCGTTGCGTGGGGCCTGACCGCCTCCTTGTCCACCACCCACGCCACCACCACCACCACCACCGCCCACGCCGCCCGGACCCGCCGCCGTCGGTGGCGCGGGGTTCGCGACCTGAATTC
>CBHWBX010000615.1:0-2140 GCA_966111935.1 uncultured Gemmatimonadaceae bacterium | reverse complement strand
GTCGTCGTCTCTCGCCTGTCGCTGCGCCTGTTCCCGGTGCGCTACCAGTGGACGCCGGTCGCACGCATCGTCGGCCTTGCGATCGCGACCGCCGCGCTGTCGCTCGCCATTCCTCCGGCCAACCTCGCGACCAGTCTCGCGCTCCGCGCCGTCCTCTTCGCGGCCTACGTCGCCGCGCTCTGGCGGGCCGGCGTTCTCACCGAGGAGGAACGCGCGACCGTTCGACGTTTGCTGATCACACGCATCCCGTTGCGCGGGCGGGTGGCGAGCACCAACTAGGTCCGACTGGGAACGCGCGGGCCGCAACTCCGCGCGCTAGTGGGCGCAGAGCCCGCGATACAGCTCCTCATACCTTCGCACCATCGCATCGATACTGAACTGCGCCTCGACCCGTGCCCGCGCCCGCGCCGCATCGCGTGCACGGGCGCGGACGTCGATCGCCGCCGAGCGCAGGGCGAGGGCGAGCGCGGAGGCGTCGTTCGGACGGACGAGACGATGCGCGAGCGACTCGCCGAGAACGAGTGGATTGCCGCCGACCGCGGTGACGACCGGGCACACCTCCGCGCTCATCGCCTCGAGCAGGCTCACCGACGTGCCTTCGCTGTGTGACGACAGCGTGAACACGTCGAGCGCATCGAGGAGATCGCTCACGTCGGTGCGCCACCCCAGGAGATGGACATCGCGACGGAATGCGTCGGGAAGTGCGGCGACGCGCGCATGCAGACGGAGTCGCTCCGGTCCGTCGCCGGCGATCATCAGGACCGGCGGCGCACCGCTCGTCCAGCTCTCACGCAGCAGGCGAAAGGCCTCGATCAACAGGTCGTAGCCCTTGATCGGATCGAGCCGGCCGATGCTCCCGATCAGCGGCGCGCTGCTCGACAGTCGTAGCTCGGACCGCACGGCGTTGCGACGGGTCGGGACGCGGGCGCCGATCGACACGCCGTTGCGCACCACCTGGATCTTCTGCTTCGGGACGTGCAACGCCTGCGCGAGGTAGACGGAGAGCGGCTCCGAGACCGCCACGACTATCCGTGTCCGCCGCGCCGCCAGACCGTCCGTGAGTCGATCGGAGAACGGGTCAGGCAGCGGCCGTCCATGATCGGTATGGATCGTCGCATCCACCCCGGCGAGCTTCGCCGCGAACGACGCCTTGTACCAGACGCCGCTGTGGGTGTGCACGACGTCGGGCGCGACCCGTCGGATCATGCGCGCGAGCGTCGTCGGCCGCACCATCGACCAGCGCGTCGACGGCGGCGCGACGTGTAGCGTGACCCGCGACTCGAGCTCGCGCGCGTGACGTCCCGGATACTGGAGCACGAGGACGTGTGACTCGAACTCCGACGGGTCGATGCGGTTCGCCATCTCGACGACGAGCCGCTCGAGCCCTCCTGCCTCGAGGTTCAGCACGACGTGCAGCACCCGCGTCATCCGATCACACCCGAGCTGCGCAACAGGAATGAATGCCGCGGAATGCCCGCCGGAACGTTCTGACGTGGAAGTGCGAACGGTGCCACGATCGGCGACGGCACCCAGCCGTGGCGTCCCGTGAAGACGACGATGTAGCCGTGCACTCGCGCCTCGCTCTCGACGTGCGGCGAGCTCAGGCCGTACGGTACGGCGAGCGCCGGCAGCGAGTTGTCGAACGATTCGCGGAGCCAGATCAGCGGACGGCGAAGCTCGTCCGCGAGCATCGGGGCGTCGATCGTCGCGAGCACGGGGTGCGACCAGCTGTGCGCGCCGAAGGTGATCCCGGGCGCCCGTGCGGCATCCTTCAGCTCGCGCACCGTCGAGCATCGTTGTAGGTCGTTCGGTGCTCCGGTTCGCAGCGCGTCACGATCGATCCACTCGCGGACCCGCGCTTCGACCCCGCGATGCTCGACCAGCGCCGAGTGGCGGACGGCGTTCGGCATCACGCCTCCATGGCCGCCCGCGAGCTCGTCCCACCAGAAGGTCCGGCCGCAGAAGCCGGGCGTGACGAAGAAGGTCGCCACCATGCGTCGCCGCACGAGCTCGTCGACGCCGATCGTCATCGCGCCGTGATACGCGTCGTCGAACGTGATCAGCGCCCGCGGTCGATCGCTGAACGAGCGCGCCCCCGCCAGAACGTCGGCGCGCGAGACGACGTCGTGCGTCGCGCGCC
>CBHWBX010000614.1:0-2144 GCA_966111935.1 uncultured Gemmatimonadaceae bacterium | reverse complement strand
CTCGACATGCATCGAGCCCGGGCCGACGGGAATTCGGAGAAGGTCAGCGTCCATTCGAGGAACGGGAGTCGGGGTACGGGAAACGAGAAACTACAAAACTGCGGCTGGCCTTGGCATGGGGAAAGAATCGTGCGAGCAGGCCGGCCGCGAGATCCCGTTCCTCGTGCCCCGTTCCCCGTACCGCGTTTCTTCATCATCTTTGAGCCATGCCTGAGCAGGAACAGACCTACGACGATGGCCGGGCGCGGAATCTGGAAGCGCTGCTGAGGGCCCTCGCCGAGCGGATCACCGAGTTGGACGGGCAGGGGAAGTTGCTGTCTCAGGCCGGCGAGCTCATGAAGCTCATCGGCGACATTCGAAGCGAGCTGTTTCATTACGAAGTGCGCGTCACGTACGATACTCCCGAGGTCGCCGATCACCGGCGTATCGTGAAAGACGCCAAGAACCCCGACGAATCGACATGGCAAACAAGCGAGTGGAAGCGGGACGAGGACGAAAAGCCGGAGTGGTGAAGTCCGCCAAGAAGCCCGCGAACCGGGCTTTTTACGTGATCATCGCGGTCATCGCGGTCGTCGGTATCGGCGCCCTCGCGTGGCTCTCCAGCCGGCCCAAGCAGACGCGTACCGTCGCATACGACTCGACCCTCCCGAAAGTGGAGTCGCAGGGCTATGTGATCGGCAGCCCGTCGGCGCCGGTCGAGGTGACCGAGTTCGGCGACTTCGAGTGCCCGCAGTGCGGCCGCTTCGCGACCCTCACCGAGCCCGACGTCCGCAGCCGGCTCGTCCAGACGGGGCAGATCCGCTGGCGGTACATCGATTTCCCGCTCGACATGCACCGCAACACCTGGAACGCGTCGATCGCCGCGGCGTGCGCCGACGAGCAGGGCAAGTTCTGGGAGATGCACGACGCGATCTTCGCCGCGCAGGATCAGTGGGACGGCCAGGCGACGAGCAACCCGGACAAGGTCCTGAAGCAGATCGGTGAGCCGATCGTGCCGGACAAGGCGAAGTTCGACGCCTGCATCGACAACCAGAGCACGAAGCCGAAGATCCAGGCGCACTGGAAGCTCGCGAACGATCGCAAGCTCCCGGGCACGCCGACGTTCATCATCGGCGACCAGCAGATCTCGGAGTTCCTCACCTACGATCAGCTGAAGAAGATCGTCGACGAGCAGGCCGCGAAGAACAAGGGCGTGGCGCCGGTGGGCGACACGGCCAAGGGCGTGGCTCCGAAGAAAGCCGGGACATGACGAAGCGCATGTGGATGGCGCTGATCAGCCTCGCGGGGCTGTTCCTCGGCGCCTATCTCACGCTATACAAGTTCGGCTTCATCGGGACGCTCGCCTGCGGGGTGAGCTCGTGCGAGCAGGTGCAGACCAGCCGGTGGTCGGTGTTCCTCGGCCTTCCGGTCGCGACGTGGGGCGCCGGCTTCTACGCCTCGATGCTCGTCCTGACGATTCTCGGCATGCAGGAACGGTTCGCCGAATCGACGGGACTCTCGCTCGTGATGCTCGTGCTCACGGGCTGGGGGGTGCTGTTCACGGGCTGGCTGAACTACCTCGAGGCCTACGTCATCCACGCCTGGTGCGAGTGGTGTCTGTTCTCGGCGGGGATGGTGCTAGTCTTATTTATACTAGCGGTGCTCGACTACCGGGAAACGAAGGCGCTGGAAACGGTCGAATGATGTGAAAAGAGCGCGCTCATGATGAGCGCGCTCTTTTTTTGTGTTGCACGCGTGCTACGCTCGCTTGATCGTCCGCGACGCCGCCTGGGCTCGCTGGGCGTCGTTGAGGCGGAGCTTCGGACGCTCTTCCGGATGGGTCGGATCGACCGTTTCGCCGTCGCGGGCGCGCTTGCGATAGGGCACGAGGTCCTGGCCCAGCACCACCAGGGTGCGCGTCGCGACCGTGCTCGCGAGCGGCTCCGGGATCGCCATCTCCCGGATGTAGCTGTCGATCGCGCGGTCGAAGGTCAGATCCTCGGCCAGCGTATCGACGAACATCAGCGCGTTGTCGACGTGCGCGCGGATGATCGCCTCTTCGGCACGCGCCTGCGCCAGCCGAAGCCTGCGCTCAGCGGCGGGCTCGAGCTTGCGGCGGAAGATGCGTTCCGGGAAGAGGCGGCGGAGAAAGGCGAACATGGGCT
>CBHWBX010000613.1:0-2144 GCA_966111935.1 uncultured Gemmatimonadaceae bacterium | reverse complement strand
CCGATCCCCGCCCGCGCGTGCGAGTGGCGGAGCGGGCGTGCTGACCTCACAGCACGGGCGCACGGCGAGGGCGCTCAGCAGGAACGCTCAGCAGGAACGCTCAGCAGGAACGCTCAGCAGGAACGCTCAGCAAGGGCGCCGCCGTCTGCAGGTTCGCGGTTGCCACCGTTGCTGAGCGCCGTTGCTGAGCGCCGTTGCTGAGCGCCGTTGCTGGGCGCCGTTGCTGAGCGCCGTCACCCTCCGTTCCCAGCGAAGAGACTCGTAGCGCGCGCCCTCTGACGTCCCTAGTTTCCGCGCGTATATGCCCGATTTCCGCCTGTACAACACGATGTCGCGCACGGTCGAGCCGTTCGCTCCCGCCGACGGCGAGACGGTGCGCATCTACAGTTGCGGACCGACGGTCTACAACCCGGCACACCTCGGGAACTTCCGCACCTTCCTGTTCGTCGACCTGCTGCGGCGCACGCTTCGACTGCGCGGCTGGAGCGTTCGCCAGGTCATGAACCTGACCGACGTCGACGACAAGATCATCAAGCGCGCGCACGAGCAGCGAAAGACGATCCGTCAGGTCACCGAGCCGGTGACCGAGATCTTTCACAAGGATCGCGAGTACCTGCGGATCGAGCGAGCCGAGGTGTATCCGAAGGCGACCGACTACATCCCGCAGATGATCGGGCTCGTCGAGAAGCTGATCGAGCGCGGTGTCGCGTACCTCGCCGACGACAAGTCGGTGTACTTCGCGATCGACCGCTTCCCGGACTACGGGCATCTGTCGCGGCTCGACAAGCGCGAGCTGAAGACGGGTGCGCGCGTCGCCCAGGACGACTACTCGAAGGAGAACGCCCAGGACTTCGCGCTCTGGAAGGCGGCGACGCCGAACGACGAAGTGACCGGCGCGGCCTGGGATTCCCCGTGGGGGCGAGGGCGCCCGGGCTGGCACCTCGAGTGCTCGGCGATGGCGATCGATCTGCTGGGAGAGACGCTCGACATCCACTGCGGTGGTATCGACCTCATCTTCCCGCACCACGAAGACGAGATTGCCCAGTCCGAGGCGGCTACTGGCGCTGAATTCTCGCGATTCTGGTGCCATGGTGCCTTCCTGTTGATCGACGGCGCGAAGATGGCCAAGCGCCTCGGCAACGTCACGACGGTGGCCGGGATGCGCGAGGCGAAGATCTCGCCGGCGGCGATCCGGCACTTCGTCTTTAACACGCACTACCGAAAGGAGCTGAACCTTTCGGAGGAGGCGCTCGAGGCGTCGATCAACGCCGTCCGTCGTGTCGGCGATTTCGCCGACCGTCTGGCGAGCGCGACCGGGGGCACCCCGGCGCTGGCCGAGGCGGCGGACAGGGCGATGGCGGACGTGGAAGCGGCGCTGTTCGATGACCTGAACGGACCGGAGGCGCTGGCCGGGCTGTTCACCTTCATTTCTCGAGCGAATGCCGAGCTCGACAAGCGCGGTTCGGACGTCGAAGCGTTGCAGCGAGCCCGCGAGGTGTTTCAGCGGATCAACAGTGTGCTGGACATCGTCCCGGAGCGGGCGGTGGACGATCCGGAGCTTGCGGCGTGGGTGGAGGAGCGGATCGCGGCGCGGAAGGCCGCGCGCGAGGGGCGGAATTTCGCCGAGGCGGACCGGATTCGCGGCGAGCTGACCGAGCGGGGGATCGTCATCGAGGACACGCCCGGCGGGACGAAGTGGAAGCTGGCGCGCTGACGAATCGCGTTTTCCTCTAAGCTGTAGCGGTGTCGCGGCTTGACTTGATTTCCAAGCCTGGCTATCCTACAGGTCTCGCGCAAAATTGGCCGTCTGCTGACGTAGCTCAATTGGCAGAGCACCTGATTTGTAATCAGGCGGTTGCGAGTTCGATTCTCGCCGTCAGCTCTGCAGGTTGAAAAGGTGACTCGTCGTCACTCTCGGACACAGGTGGAGACAACGTAGCGCGTCCGGTGGGGTGGCCGAGTGGCTAATGGCAGCAGACTGTAAATCTGCCGGGTTAACGCCCTACGTAGGTTCGAATCCTACCCCCACCATGTAGGAGTACGGATCTCGGTTGGGCCGTCGGATCGCGGGGCGGGCAGTCGAGAGCATGCGGGAGTAGCTCAGCTGGTAGAGCGCAAGCCTTCCAAGCTTGATGTCGCGGGTT
>CBHWBX010000612.1:0-2147 GCA_966111935.1 uncultured Gemmatimonadaceae bacterium | reverse complement strand
GATACGGGGCACGAGATACGGGGCACGAGATACGGGGCACGAGATACGGGGCACGAGATACGGGGCACGGGAGGTTACGGGAAGATCCCGTGCCCCGTTCCTCGTCTCCCGTTCCTCGTCTCCCGTTCCTCGTCTCCCGTTCCTCGTCTCGCGTTCCCAGCACTCTTCCGCCCCTCACCCCCGCGACGCAGTATCAACCGGTCCCCGTCCCGGAGGATCGATGCGCCGCTTCATCCCATCCGGCGTCCTGCTCACGGCGGTACTTGCCGCCGCGCCGGTCGTTGTTGCTCAGCAGCAGCAGGGTCGCGTCAATGCCGATGCGACCAGCGCCACCCGCGCCACCAGCGCCGCCCGAAGCACTCACATCGCGCTCGAGCAGTATCTCGATTGGGAGGACGTGCAGTCGCCGCAGCTCTCGCCTGACGGCACGCAGATCCTCTTCACCCGACGTTGGGTGGACAAGATGAACGACCGCTGGGAGTCGTCGGTCTGGCTGATGAATGCCGACGGGACGCACCAGCGCGCGCTCATGCAGGGCTCCGACGCGAGCTGGTCGCCCGACGGCAAGCGCGTCGCGTACATCGCGCGCGGCGAGCCGAGTGGGCAGCAGATCTTCGTGCGATGGATGGACGGCGAAGGTGCATCGACGCAGATCTCGCATCTCACCGAGGCGCCGTCGGCGCTCGAGTGGTCGCCGGACGGCAGGTCGATCGCCTTCAACATGAACGTGCCGGTGCGCGACAGCTGGCGCATCGCGATGCCGACGCCGCCGAAGGGCGCGAAGTGGATCGAGGCGCCGAAGGTCGTGACGCGGTTGAACTACCGGTCTGATCGCGTCGGCTACACCGACGATTACTATCGCCACATCTTCGTCATTCCCGCGGACGGCGGCACGGCGCGACAGATCTCGAACGGCGACTGGAATCACTCGGCCCCGGCCTTCTCCGCCGACGGCAAGTGGATCGCCTTCTCCGGTCTGCGCGAGCCGAATGCCGAAAACGCGTTCAGAAAGTCGAACATCTATGCGGCGAACGTGGAGACGGGTGAGATTCGCCAGCTCACCCGTCGCAACGGGACGAGCGGACAGCCGCTCTATTCGCCCGACGGACGTATGCTCGCGTTCATCTCCGCCGACTCGACGGATCACTCAGCGTGGGCGGAGAGCCGGCTGTACGTGATGAACGCCGATGGATCGAACGTGCACGTCGTCTCGGGCAATCTCGACCGGCCGATCTCCGGCGTGCTCTGGGCGGCGGACAACAGCGGATTGTACTTCAACGTCGAGAGCGAGGGGTCGAAGAACCTCTACTTCACGTCGACGAGCGGACAGTTCCGTCCAATCACGACGGGCACGCACGTGTTGACCGTCTCGAACGTCGGAAAGTCGGGCATGGGCGTCGGCGTTCGCTCGGCGCCGACGAAGCCGAACGACGTCGTGAGCTTCATGCTCCCAAAGACGGGCACGACGTCGACGTTCACGCAGCTCACCGCGGTGAACGACGACGTGCTCGCCGGCAAGCAGCTCGCGACGACCGAGGAGATCTGGTACAAGTCGAAGGACGGCCTGCGCATCCAGGGATGGATCGTGAAGCCGGCGGGGTTCGATGCGTCGAAGAAGTATCCGCTGATCCTCGACATCCACGGCGGCCCGCAGTCGATGTACAACGTCGGCTTCAGTTTCGCGCGGCAGGATCACGCGGCGAACGGCTATGTAGTGCTCTACACGAACCCGCGCGGCTCGACGGGCTACGGCGAGAAGTTCACCAACGAGATCAAGAACGCGTATCCGGGCAAGGATTTCGACGACCTGATGGCCGGCGTCGATTCGGTGGTCGGACGCGGATACATCGACACGAAGAACATGTTCGTGTACGGCTGCTCGGGCGGCGGCGTGCTGACGTCATGGACCGTCGGTCACACCGATCGCTTCGCCGCGGCGGCTGCGCTCTGTCCGGTGATCAACTGGATGAGCTTCGTCGGCGAGACGGACGGCGCGAGCTGGTATCAGAACTTTGAAAAGCCGTTCTGGGAGGATCCGAGCGAGTACCTGCGCCGCTCGCCGATCATGTACGTCGGCAACGTGAAGACGCCGACGCTGCTGATGACGGGTGTGCTCGATCTGCGCACGCCGATTCCGCAGATCGAGG
>CBHWBX010000611.1:0-2151 GCA_966111935.1 uncultured Gemmatimonadaceae bacterium | reverse complement strand
CCGCTCACCGCGCTCGCGTTCGCCGAGATCGCCGACGAGGCGGGGCTCCCGCCGGGGGTGCTCAACATCGTCACCGGCGACGGCGAGACGGGGAAGCTCATCGTCGAGCACGCGGACGTCGACAAGATCGCGTTCACCGGCTCGACCGAGGTCGGGCGGATCATCCGCAAGGCCACCGCGGGCTCCGGCAAGAAGCTGTCGCTCGAGCTGGGCGGGAAGAGCCCGTTCATCGTGTTCGAGGACGCGGACCTCGACAGCGTGGTCGAAGGGGTCGTCGACGCGATCTGGTTCAACCAGGGGCAGGTGTGCTGCGCCGGCTCGCGGCTGCTCGCGCAGGAGGGGATCGCCGATCGGCTGATTGCGAAGCTCAAGGCGCGCATGGAGCGGCTCCGGTTAGGCCATCCGCTCGACAAGGCCGTCGACATGGGCGCGATCGTCGCGCCGGTGCAGCTCGAGCGCATCCGCACGCTCGTCGAGCAGGGGCGCGAGGAGGGCGCGTCGATGTGGCAGCCGTCGTGGGCGTGCCCGCAGGAGGGGTGCTTCTATCCGCCGACGCTGTTCACCGACGTGCAGCCGTCCTCCATGGTCGCGCAGGTCGAGATCTTCGGCCCGGTGCTGGTGACGATGACGTTCCGCACGCCCGCCGAGGCGGTCGCGCTGGCGAACAACACGCCGTACGGGCTCGCGGCGAGCGTGTGGACGGAGAACATCAATCTCGCGCTCGACATCGCGCCGAAGATCAAGGCGGGCGTGGTGTGGGTGAACTCGACCAATCTCTTCGACGCCGCCGCGGGGTTTGGCGGATATCGGGAGAGCGGGTTCGGGCGCGAGGGTGGGCGGGAAGGGATGTATGAGTATGTGAAGCGCGTGGAACGAGGAACGAGGAACCGGGAACGAGGAACTGCTCGTTCCAAGCGTCGCGAAGCCAAGTCGCGCGGTCCCGCTCCCCGTTCCTCGTCCCCCGTTCCTCCCATCGACCGCACGCCGAAGCTGTTCATCGGCGGGAAGCAGGCGCGGCCGGATGGCGCGTACACGCGCCGGATCGTGTCGCCGAGTGGCGTGCAGGTGGGCGAGTCGCCGGAAGGAAATCGGAAGGACCTGCGGAATGCCGTCGAGGCCGCGCACGCGGCGTCGAAGGGCTGGGCGCGCGCGACCGGTCACAACCGGGCGCAGATTCTCTACTACATCGCCGAGAATCTGGCGGCGCGCGCTGATGAGTTCGCATCGCGAATCGATGCGATGACCGAGTGCGGCGCGAAAGCGGCGCGCGAGGAAGTCGAAGCGTCGATCTCGCGGCTGTTCACCTACGGCGCGTGGGCCGACAAGTATGACGGCGCCGTGCACAGCGTGCCCATCCGTGGCGTCTCGCTGGCGATGAACGAGCCGATCGGTGTGATCGGGATCGCCTGCGACGATAAACATCCGTTGCTTGGCATGATCTCGCTCGTCGCTCCTGCGATCGCGAACGGAAATACGACAATCGTCATTCCTTCACAGACGTATCCGCTCGCGGCGACCGACTTCTACAGTGTGCTCGAGACGTCGGACGTGCCTGCCGGCGTCATCAACATCGTCACCGGTGACAAAGAGCCTCTTGCGAAGGTTCTCGCCGAACATGACGATGTCGAAGCCGTGTGGTACTTCGGCAGTCGTGAGGGCGTGAAGCACGTGGAGCTCGCGTCGGCGTCGAACATGAAGCGGACGTGGGCCACGTGGTACGACCGCGATTGGCTCGATCGCGACGAGGGTGAGGGACGCGAGTTCCTCCGCGCCGCGACGCAGGTCAAGAACATCTGGGTTCCATACGGGGAGTAGCGACGACAGCTGCTCTCTGAAAACCGGCGGGTCCCTCCCACCCGCCGTTCACAATTCGAAGGGCTCTCTCATGCGTCTCCGCGCGTCTCTCCCGTCCGTCCTCGCGCTCGCCGGCGCTCTCGTCGCCGGCGCGTGCAAGGACGAGTCACCGATCTCGCACGCGCCGACGCACATCGTCGTCGTGAGCGGCACCAACCAGTCGGGCAACGTGTCGGCGGCGCTCGATTCGGCGCTCGTCGTCCAGGTGCTCGACGGCGCGAACAAGGCCGTCGCGAACGTTCCGCTGACGTGGACCGCAATCGGCGGCGGCTCACTCTCCGCGACGTCGACGACGTC
>CBHWBX010000610.1:0-2168 GCA_966111935.1 uncultured Gemmatimonadaceae bacterium | reverse complement strand
GGGATGACAAGGCTCGCGTTGCCGCCGTTACGCCCCACCGCGGGTTCGCGCATTCGCGCGGTTCGCGCCGTTCGGCACTTCGCGCTCTATGGCACTTCGCGCTCTATGGCACTTCGCGCTCTATGGCACTTCGCGCCGTTATGCCGCGTAGCTCTTTGCACCGCTCACTGCCCGCTCGGATACGTCTCCGGCGGCTCACCGCCGACGCGCACCGCCATGTGTAGCGGATCGACCGCGCGCGTCTCGTCGATGTACAGCATCGCGTCGTAGCGCATCGCGACGAGCGTCGGCACGTAGTTCCCCCACCGTTCGGCGTTGGGATCGTACACGACGCCGATCGCGCGATGGCCCACCGGCTCGTCGAGCCCCGGCACGCCGCCGTTGTCGGTGCCGTCGAAGAGCAGCAGCGCGTCGCCGACCGCGGCATCGTGCATCGCTTCCTCGAAGCTGCCGGTGCGCGCCGGCGGCACGCGCATCCGCTCCATCGGCGCGCCCCACTCGTCGGCGGCGATCACCGTTCCGCGATGCGTGCTGAATCCGACGAGCACGACGCCGTCGCGCTCGTGCGCCTGCCGCACCAGCTGGCCGACGTTCACCATCCCGGCGCGCGCCATGTCCGTGAATCGCGCGTCGCCGATGTGGGTGTTGTGCTCCCAGAGAATCGCCTTCGCGCTCGGCCCGTGATGCACCATCAGCCGCTCGAGCGTCTCGACCATGTGCCGGTCGCGCACGTTCCATGACGACGGCCCGCCGCGCACCATCGTGCGGTAGTACAGCTCGGCGTTCCGCGCCACGAGCGCGTTCTGCTCGGCGTTGAAGAATCCCTCGCGTCCGTCGGCGCGGAACTCCGGCGCGCGCGAGCGCAGCTCGCGCAGCACGGCGATCGCTTCATCCTCGCACGACGTCGGCACGAGCGCCGTCGCCCGCGCGTAGTCCTGAACGTCCTCGGCGTACGGCTCGAAGCAGTTGTAGGCGCGGCGCGCCACCGACGCGAGCTTCGGATCGATACGCTCGAGATACCGCATCACCTCGCGCATCGAATCCCAGAGGGAATAGACGTCGAGTCCGTAGAAGCCCGCCTGCGCTTCCGGCGCCTTCCCCTGGTTGAAGTCGCGCATCCACTCGGCGAGGTCCACGACTTCGCGATTCGCCCACATCCACGTCGGCCAGCGCTCGAAGGCGTGCAGCACCGCTTCGGCGCTCCCGCCCGCATCGGGATACGACTTCACGTAACGGTTCACCGAATAGCAGTCCGGCCAGTCGCCCTCGACGGCGATGAACGAGAAGCCCTGCTCTTCGATGAGGCGCTTCGACAGCTCGGCGCGCCAAGTGTAGAACTCCGACGTTCCGTGCGACGCTTCGCCGAGCAGCACGTAGCGCGCGTCACCGATGCGCTCGATCAGCGGATCGAGATCACTTGGATCCTCGAGCGGTCGAGCGATGCGCTTCAGTCCGTCGACGACGGTCGACGGGATCGTGTCTTCTTCGCGGCGTCCCCAGGGCATGCGTACGTCCTCCGAATGGTGAACGAGCGCCCTGCAAAAAATGGGCGGACTGGATTCTCTTTTATTCATGATTACGACGCTCCCCGCCGCGGTGCCGCGGCGTGGCGGACCATTCACGCGCGCGCTCGGGCGCGCGACGCTACGCGTGCTTCGCTGGACAGTCGTCGGTGAGTTTCCCGACGAGCCGAAGATGGTCGTGATCGCGGCGCCGCATCGCTCGAACTGGGATTTCATCGTCGGGCTCGCGGTGAAGTTCGCGCTCTCGCTCGACGCCTCCTTTCTCGCGAAGCACACGCTCTTCCGCTGGCCGTTCGGCGTCGTCTTCCGATTCTGGGGAGGGATTCCCGTCGAGCGCGGCGCGGCGACGCATACCGTCGCCGCGATCGTCTCCGAGTTCGAGTCGCGCGAGACGCTCGTGCTCGCGCTCGCGCCCGAGGGGACGCGCAAGCCGGGCACGGCGTGGAAGACCGGCTTCTGGCACATCGCCTACGCCGCGAAGGTGCCGATCCTTCCAGCGGTGCTCGACCGCGAGCGTCGGATCGTGCGCTTCCTCCCGGTGATCATTCCGAGGGACATGGATCAGGACATTCGCGCCCTCAAGGCCGAGTACGACGCCCTCGTGCCGGGCTCGGTAGCACCGCGCTAGCTTTCAGGGATGCTCCG
>CBHWBX010000609.1:0-2170 GCA_966111935.1 uncultured Gemmatimonadaceae bacterium | reverse complement strand
GACTGCACAATGTTCCTCGCCGCGCACGGGAGCTTCTTCGGTCTGAAGGAGAAAGCGGTGAAGGCTCGGGCCGCAAAGGGTGATCCGAGCATCTTCGTCGACCCGAAGGCGTGCGCCGACTGGATTGCGCGGAACGAGAAGGCCTTCAAGGCACAGGTCGCGCGAGAACGTGGAACTGCAAACACGCGAAGATAGAACACCAAACCCGCGAAGCGGCTTGGATGCTACTTCGCGGGTTTCGTGCTTGCTCCTTCGTGGGTTTGCTGTTCTCCGGACAAGGAAAGCTGCAAACGGAGGAAGGCGAACACGCGGAATCAACGGAACACGCGGAAAAAGAAGAGAAGAACTTGTACCCTAGTCCTTCCGTTTCTTCCGCGTCTTCAGTTCAGTCAGTTAGATCCATCCCCGCTTAAACGCGAGTCACGATCGCGTCAGTCACTTCGCGCGTGGTCGCTCGCCCCCCGAGATCCGCCGTCCGCGGCGCGCTCGGATCGGCCAGCACCGCCTCGATCGCCCCCATCACCGAGCGCGATGCGTCGAGCTCGCCGAGGTGCTCGAGCATCATCGCGCCCGACCAGATCTGGCCGATCGGATTCGCGATTCCTTTGCCGGCAATGTCCGGGGCCGAACCGTGCACCGGCTCGAACATCGACGGATGGTCGCGCTCGGGGTTGAGGTTTCCGCTCGGCGCGATCCCGATCGAGCCGACGACCGCCGGGCCGAGGTCGGAGAGGATGTCGCCGAAGAGATTCGACGCGACGACGACGTCGAACCAGTCGGGATGCCGGACGAAGTGCGCGCAAAGGATGTCGACGTGATACTGGTCGTGGCGCACGTCCGGAAATTCGCCGCCGATCGCAGCGAAGCGCTCGTCCCAGAAGGGCATCGAGTGGATGATGCCGTTGGACTTCGTAGCCGAGGTGACGTGATTGCCGCGGCGCGTGGCGAGCTCGAAGGCGTAGCGCATCACGCGATCGCAGCCGCGCTTCGTGAAGACCGCGGTCTGATGCACTTCTTCTTCGCCCGTACCGGCGGCGATGCGCGCGCCGATCGTCGAATACTCGCCTTCGGTGTTCTCGCGCACGATCGCGATGTCGATGTCGCCAGGCTCGCGGCCGCGCAGCGGCGACTCGACCCCGCGCAGTAGTCGCACGGGGCGCAGATTCACGTACTGCTGGAAGCCGCGGCGAATGGGGATGAGCAATCCCCACAGCGAGACGTGATCCGGGACGCCGGGATATCCGACCGCGCCGAGAAAGATCGCGTCGAAGGCGCGGAGCTGGTCGAGCCCGTCGTCGGGCATCATCTGCCCGGTGCGCGCGTAGCGCTCGCAACTCCAGTCGAACGTCTGCCACTCGAGCGCGAATCCGTGGCGGTGAGCGGCGGCGTCGAGAACCGACTGGCCGGCGGGGACGACTTCGTGGCCGATCCCGTCTCCCGGGATGACGGCGATGCGATGGCGGCGCGTCATCCCGGGAATATACGACGAACGGCTATGCGTTCCCTTCGCGGCGGCGCGTCGCCCAGCCTTTTTTCGCCGCGCGGCTCCGTTCGGCGTGCGTCATCGTGCCGGAACTCGTATCGCGCTTTCCACGTCCGGAGCCGCCCGACTTGTTGCCGCCGCCCGTCTCCTTGTTCACTGTGGCCCAGGCCCGACGCTCGGCCTCGTGCTTGCCGACGCCGCGGCCTTCGTAGCCCTTCTCGATGTGCTGCTCCATCCGCTTCTGCTTGTCCGTGTATTTCGACTTGTCGCCGCGCGCCATTGCGATCTCCTGGTTTGGGAAGCGCTTGTCGTCGCGGCAAACGTTGGACCAGTGATGCGATCAGGTGCCCGGCCCCGCGTCGACGATGCGCCAGGATTCGAGATTGTCCTGCGGCGCATCCTGATCGACCTTCACGCGCGCACCGTCGTTCGCGACGTTCTCGCGATCGTAGAGCACCGTGTTCTCCGGGCTGTCCGGGGCCGTCGGATCGATGTTGCCGGGGACGGGATCCGCGAAGCTCGGGCGGTCGTGCGACGGCGTCGTCCCCGCCGGCGGCGCATCGGAGATGCGGCCCTGCATCGGTCCCTTGTCGTGAATGCGATCTTCGCTCTCGTTCACCGATGTCTCGCGATTGTGATCGCGCATGACGGCTCCTGTCAGGTTGCATGGGAAGTGGGCAAGCGCGG
>CBHWBX010000608.1:0-2173 GCA_966111935.1 uncultured Gemmatimonadaceae bacterium | reverse complement strand
CGAGGGATCTACTTTCCCTGTTGTGGGGCTGCGCTCCCTGCACGGACAGCAGATCCCTCGCTGCGCTCGGGATGACATTTTCACAATGACCCGCCCCTACCAAGGCTCCCGCGTTCTGCTCGGCGTCACGGGCGGAATCGCCAGCTACAAGTCCGCGTGGCTCGCGCGCCTGCTCGCGAAAGCGGGCGCCGAGGTGGACGTGGTGATGACACGCGCCGCGACGGAGTTCGTCGGCGCGATCACCTTCGAGGCGCTCACCGGGCGACCCGTGCACACCGGCCTCTTCGACGCCGGTCGCGCCCTCGACCACATCAAGCTTGCCCGCGCCGCCACGGCGATCGTCGTCGCGCCCGCGACGGCCGACTTCATCGCGCGCGCCGCGACGGGACAAGCCGACGACCTGCTGACCGCGGTGCTGCTCGCCGCGACCTGCCCCGTGCTCATCGTGCCGGCGATGAACGATCACATGTGGGCGCATCCGCAGACCCAGCGCAACGTCGCGCATCTGCGTGAGCTCGGCTATCGCGTTCTCCCGCCGGACGAAGGGATGCTCGCGGCCGGCGAAGGGAGCGGCCCCGGGCGCATGCCCGAGCCCGAGACGATCTTCACGCACACGGGACGTTTGCTCGAGCAGAAGGGCGATCTCGCCGGCAAGCGCGTGCTCGTGACCGCCGGGCCGACGCGCGAGCCGCTCGACCCGGTGCGCTTCATCTCCAACCACAGCAGCGGCAAGATGGGCGTCGCGCTCGCGTCGGCGGCGTGGCGGCGTGGGGCCGATGTGGATCTCATCGCCGGGCCGATCTCGGTGGCGACACCACCCGGGCTGACGGTGCATCACGTCGAGTCCACCGAGGACATGGCCGCCGCGGTCGAAAGATTGCTGCCGCAGTCGGACGTGTTGGTGATGGCGGCCGCGCCGGCCGATTTTCGTGCGGCGGACGTGGCGGCGAAGAAGATCAAGAAGTCGAGCGCGCCACCGACGATCTCACTCGCGTCGACGCCGGACATTCTCGCGACGACAAAGCGGGCGCGTCGTGCCGGCTCCGTGATCGTCGGCTTCGCGCTCGAGACCGACGACGTGCTCGCCGGTGGACGGGCGAAGCTGGCGTCGAAGGACCTCGACATGATCGTCGTCAACGACGCGCGTGAAGAGGGCGCGGGGTTCGGCGTCGACACGAACCGCGTTACACTGCTGCATCGCGACGGCACGGAAGACCGGCTGCCGCTCATGCCGAAGACCGATGTAGCCGACGCGATCCTCGATCGCGTGGAGAAGCTGATTGGACGCTAGAGAGCAACTGCGCCGCTATCTCGAGCAGCGCCGCGAGATGGGCGAGTCGGAGCTCGTGCTGGACGGCATGACGATCGACGAGGCGATGCGCATTCTCGCCGGCGGGCGCTCGGGCGCGACCCCGGGCCGCCGGCCGGAGCGCGAGGTGCCCGCCGACCTGTCGGCGCCGGACGCCGCAGCCGCGACGATCGCCGAGCCGCCGGCGCCACGCGCGCGGCCCGTCGAGCGTGAGATCAACCAATCGCAGATCGGCGACTGGCGCGCCGCGCTCCGAGCTACCGGTTCCGCTCCCGATACCATGCCGAGAAAACCGACCACGCCGCCGCCCGCGCGGATGGAGACCGAGATCGTGCCCGAGTCGTTCGCCGTGCCGGCGTTCGAGTCGCTGGACGAGATCGCGAAGCATGTCGCCTCGTGCACGCGCTGCCCACTCTATTCCACGGCGCTGAATCCGGTGCCGGGGGAAGGGAATCCCAACGCCGACTTCATGTGCGTCGGCGAGGCGCCCGGGGCGACCGAGGACGAGACCGGACGTCCGTTCGTCGGAGCGGCGGGACAGCTGCTCACGAAGATCCTCGAAGCGATCGGGTTGAAGCGCGAGGACGTGTTCATCGCCAACGTGCTCAAGCACCGGCCGCCGGGAAATCGCAACCCGGCGCCGGGCGAGGTGACCGCCTGCAGCCCGTATCTCATTCGGCAGATTGAGCTTGTGAAGCCGAAGGTGATTCTGGCCCTCGGAACGTTCGCTGCGCAGACGCTGCTGGACACCAAGACACCGATCGGTAAATTGCGTGGTTCGGTTCACACCTACCACGGTGTGCCGCTCGTCGTCACGTACCATCCGGCCGCGCTTCTCAGGAACCCCGCATGGAAGCGTCCTAC
>CBHWBX010000607.1:0-2191 GCA_966111935.1 uncultured Gemmatimonadaceae bacterium | reverse complement strand
GACGCGAACCGCGCGCTGATGGGCTCGAACATGCAGCGTCAGGCCGTCCCGCTCCTCAACCCGCGCACGCCGCTCGTGGGCACCGGGCTCGAAGCGAAGGTGGCCGAGGACTCGGGCGCCGTCGTCATCGCGAAGCGCGCCGGTGTCGTGTCGCGCGTCACGGCCGACGAGATCATCGTCGACGCCGGCCCGATCGCGGCGAAGAAGGAAGCGCAGGCCGAGGGCGATCGTCCGCTCGCGCGCCTCACGCAGCACGACCGCTATCGTCTCAAGAAGTACTGGCGCACGAACCAGGACACGGCGATCAACCAGCGTCCGCTGGTGCGTCAGGGTCAGGAAGTCCAGGCCGGCGACGTCCTCGCCGACGGCGCGGCGACCGAAATGGGTCAGCTCGCCCTCGGCTCGAACGTCACCGTGGCGTTCATGCCGTGGTACGGCCACAACTTCGAAGACGCCATCGTGCTCTCCGAGCGGCTGGTGAAGGACGACGTCTACTCGTCGATCCACATCCAGGAGCTCGAGCTGCACGTCCGCGATACGAAGCGCGGTCAGGAAGAGATCACGCGTGAAATTCCGAACGTCTCGGAAGAAGCGCTGCTCGACCTCGACGAGCGCGGTATCGTCCGCATCGGCGCGCACGTGAAGCCCGGTGACATCCTCGTCGGCAAGATCACGCCGAAGGGTGAGACGGAGCTGTCGCCGGAAGAGAAGCTCCTCACCGCGATCTTCGGTGAGAAGGCGAAGGACGTGAAGGATTCGTCGCTCAAGGTGCCGCCGGGAATGGAAGGCGTCGTGATCGACGTGAAGATCTTCTCGCGCATCGAAGACCAGGTCGTCGAGAAGGATCGCGGCGAGCGCATCGGTGAGGTGCGCCGCCTCGAGGGCGACGAGAAGATCCGTGTGAACGAAGTCCGCGACTCCGAGCTCGTCGAGATCCTCGACGGCCAGACGATCGCGCTCGCCCTCAAGGCGGGCACGGTCGAAGAGGCGATTCCCGCGGGCACGAAGGTGACGTCGGCGCAGCTCCGCGAGACGCGTCTGTCGTCGATCGATCTCAAGACGCTCCGCGTCGAGAACAAGCGCGTCAACGAGCGCGTGCGTCAGATCATCGACGCCTCGAACGAAGAGAAGGCGCGCATCGAGGAGAAGGCGGAAGAGCGCATCGACCGCATCCTCCAGCCCGATGAGCTGCCCCCGGGCGTGATTCAGCTCGTGAAGGTCTATCTCGCCGAGAAGCGCAAGGTCTCGGTGGGCGACAAGATGGCCGGCCGCCACGGCAACAAGGGTATCGTTGCCCGCGTGGTGCCGGAGGAAGATCTGCCGTTCCTCCCGGATGGCCGTCCGGTCGACATCGTGCTCAACCCGCTCGGCGTGCCGTCGCGAATGAACGTCGGTCAGATTCTCGAGACGCACCTCGGCTGGATCGCAAAGCGGCTCGGCTTCTACGCCAAGACGCCGGTGTTCCAGGGCACCAACGAGCGCGAGATCGGCCTGCTGCTCAAGATCTCGAACGCGATCTACGCCGCGCAGGCGCTCGCGCTCAAGACGCCGGCGCCGACGATCGGCGACGCGGAAGTGAAGACGATCCTCGCCGACATCAAGCCGGACATGGCCGGTGAAGGCGACGTGTTCACGCGCATGCAGGACTCGTCGATGAACGACCTCGGCGGTCGCTCGATGTCGCAGGAGACGCGCGACATCTTCCACGGCATTCGCGATTACCTCGCGGCCGCGGCGAAGGAGCTGGCCGAGCGTGAGATGACGGCCGTCGCGAACCAGATCACGTTCCACAACGCGTGGATCGAGGACGAAGCGACGCCGGCGAACAAGAAGGCGGAGTACAAGGCCGCGCTGAAGCAGCTCGAGAAGCGTCAGGGGATGGACGCCGCCGCGCTGCTCGCGGATCAGGAGCTTCCGGCGCTCGCCGCGATGCTCGGTAAGAAGTCGGAAGGGGACGTCGACGCGGCGGCGCAGGAGCTGATTCGCCTCGCCGGCATGACCCCGTTCGGCAAGGTGCGTCTGCGCGACGGCCGCAGCGGTGAGACGTTCGTCTCGCCGGTGACGGTCGGTGAGATCTACATGCTCAAGCTCAGCCACCTCGTCGACGACAAGATCCACGCGCGGTCGATCGGACCCTACTCGCTCGTCACGCAGCAGCCGCTCGCCGGCAAGGCGCAGTTCGGCGGCCAGC
>CBHWBX010000606.1:0-2194 GCA_966111935.1 uncultured Gemmatimonadaceae bacterium | reverse complement strand
GCGACATCACGCACGATCTGCAATCGATCGGTGAAGAGCTGCAAACGAGCGAGCGCGTGCTGCAGGAGCTCGTCCCGAAATCACGCCAACGCGAGAAGGTGCCGGCATGAGAAAGCTCGCGATACTCCTCGCGGGTGCGGCCGGCGTGATGCTGCTCCTGATGGTCCTGACGGCGGTCATCACGGGCGCGACGCAGGAGAAGCACGAGCACTTCATGCAATCGGGCGACTACGCGATGTCGCTGCTGCATCACGCAAAGGGTCTGCGGATCCTGATGGGTCTCGACATCGCGTTCTCCGTCCTCTACACGCTCTTTTTCGCGACGCTCGCGATGTACCTGCGTGATGTCGGCGCGCCGCGCGTCTTCATCTATCTCGGTCTCGGCGCGATGGTGCTGACAGGCCTCCTCGACATGATCGAGGACCACCACATCATCTCGCTCCTCGAGGCGGCCGAGCACGGTGTCCTCCCCGCCGACAGCTCGATCGCGTGGCAAGCGGCCGAGAGCTCGGTGAAGTTCTCTGTGTCCTACTTCTCACTCGTCGCATTCGGCCTCGCGATTCCGCGGACGACGAAGCTTGGCTACGTGCTGTGCCTGTTCCTGACGGTCGGCACGCTGCTCACGGCGGTGATTTTTTACGCCGCGCCGCCTGAATTCCAGGCATCGTTGGAAAGCGGGCGTTGGATCGGCTTCCTGGCCGGATTCGCGCTCGCGATCGCCTGGCTGAGACAACAACGGGAGACGTAATGCGCTGGATCATGGCGGTGGTGGCGTTGGCGGCATGTGGGGATCCAACGTCGCCGCCGGTGATGCCCGACGCCGCGCCACCAGGAACGATCGGCGCGAAGGGCGGCACGCTGGACTTCGGTGATGTGACCCTCGAGGTGCCGGGGGGCGCGCTCGATCATGACGTCGTGATCTCGGCGGGCGTCGTCTTAGACTCGTTTCCGCCCAACGGAGTCACGGCGCTCTTCACGATTGGACCCGAGGAAATCACGTTCGCGGTGCCCGCGACGTTGACGTTCAAGCTGCAGAAGCCGCCGTTCGACCTCGCTCTCTACTGGTCGGACAAACGGCTGGCGTCGACGACGACGACGACAACGATCTCCGGTCAGATCACCCAGCTCGGCTACGGCTATGTGGCCCATGCGAACCCAGGATTCATCGGGCCGACGATGGTGTTAGCCGCGAATGGCGGGACGCTCGATCTGTCGTGCCTCGGAGTCGCGCGCAACGACGCGACGTCGACGCAACACAACCTGACGGCGCACGTCACCGACTTTCAATCCGCCAACGTGGACGCGAACGCGCTGATCACGGTGTTCCCGAGCAATGATATCGGCGGCGCATCGCTCTCGACAGCGACGACGGACGGCAGCGGCAACGCCCCTGTCCCGATTCCCGCCGGTCACAAACGCGTGGCGTTCCAACTGATCCCGAACAGCATGATCAGCAATGGCGTGACATGGTCGTTCGATCAGCCCGCCTCGGCCACGTCGCTGACGAATCAGGCGGTGTCCAATTCGACGAAGTCGGTCCTGCCCGCGCTGATCGGCGTCACGCCGACGGCCGGTGCGTCGCTCCTCATCGATAAGGTGACGGATTGCGCGGGGCACCCGCTTTCGAACGTGATCGGAACGGTCAGCTCGACACAGGGCACGGCGACGTCGCTGCCGGGCGCGGATACGTATTACTTCAACGCGAGCGTCGGATTGCCGACGAAGCACGCCAGCCAGATGGTCACCGGCACGGATGGGCAGTTCATGGTGGTCAACCTGCCGACGACGACGACGGTTTACCTGCAGGCCTGGGGCTATCGCGACGCGAACGAGCTCGCGGCGGAGCAGCCGACCTTGATCGCGGAGCTAAAAATCGCCGTGCCTCAGGATTCGTCGATCATCCAGGATCAGACGCCCGCCTCGACGACTCCGTAGGATCACGCGGGCCTCGACGACTCCGTAGAACCGCAGCGCTCAGGCTGCGGCGAGCGGCCGCGACGACACCCTAGTCGTGCAGCTCAACTCGCGCCGACCGGCTGCGCCGACACCGTAAAGCCCACCCGCGCACCACCGCCAGGCCGATCGGTAATGAACGCGCCGCCGTCGTGCGCGACGGCACTCCGCGACACGAGCGCGAGCCCCAGGCCGAGCCCGCCGCCCGTCGACGGCACGAAGGCGCGGAACGAATCGGCGC
>CBHWBX010000605.1:0-2197 GCA_966111935.1 uncultured Gemmatimonadaceae bacterium | reverse complement strand
GGGCAGACGCTGCAGAAGCTCGCCCGTCTCGCGCGCGACACGGCGCATCAAAGCGGAAAGCCGGTCGAGCTCGACGTCGAAGGCGAAGAGCTCATGATCGAGCGCGCCACCGCGGATTCGCTCGGCGAAGCGCTGACGCACATGGTGCGAAACGCGATCGACCACGGACTCGAAAACGCCGACGGGCGCGAGCGGGCGGGGAAGCCGTCGGCGGGACGGCTCCGCATCGCCGCGCGCCGCGACGCCGAACAGCTCGTCGTCGCCGTCTCGGATGACGGCCGTGGGCTCGATTGCGAACGGCTCGCGCGCCACGCGCGCGACCGCGGCATCCTGTCGGACGGGATCGAGCTGAGCGAGCGCGAGGCGTTCTCGCTGATCCTCCGACCGGGATTCACGACGGCCGCGGTCGTCACCGATCTCTCGGGACGCGGCGTCGGGATGGATGTCGTGCGCTCGAACGTGGAGGCGCTCGGCGGGACGATCGACATCGACTCTCGCGTTGGAGTGGGGACGACGTTTACCATTCGTCTACCGTTCCGTACGCATCCGGCGCGGGACGTCGACACGTGGGGCGAGCCCCCGAGGACGATCGGCCTCATTGCATGACGACAACATCGGGTGAGACTCACGGGCCGGCGGTGCGATCAGTGATCGCGATCGCCGGCGCGAGTGGTTTCATTGGCCGCGCGCTCGTGCGGCATCTGTCGTCGCGCGGCCATGACGTCCGGCGCCTCGTCCGTCGTGACGCGCGCGATCCCTCGGAGATCGCCTGGCATCCGGCGAAGGGCGAGATCGACGCCGCGGCGCTCGAGGGCGCCGACGTCGTGATCAACCTCTCCGGCGAATCACTCGACCAGCGGTGGACCGACGACGTGAAGCGCGAGATCCGCGCGAGCCGCGTCGACGCGACGGCACTGCTCGCGCGCACGATCGCGACGATGGCGCGTCGCCCACGCGCCTTCCTGAGCGGATCGGCGATCGGTGTCTACGGCGACCGCGGCGACGAGCTCCTCGACGAGACGAGCACGCTCGGCAGCGACTTCCTGGCGTCGGTGTGCAAGGACTGGGAGGCGGCAACCGCCGCCGCCGCGCAGGCGGATGTGCGCGTCGTGCATCTGCGCACCGGGGTCGTGCTCGCGAAGGACGGCGGCGCGCTCGCGCGGATGCTGATGCCGTTCCGCTTCGGCGTCGGCGGCAAGCTCGGCTCGGGCAAGCAGTGGATGAGCTGGATCACGCGCGACGACTATGCGTCGGCGATCGAGTTTCTCGTCGACGGGCGCGTCGCCGGCGCGGTGAACCTCGTCGCACCGAATCCGGTGCGCAACGCCGATCTCACACGCGCGCTGTCGCACGAGCTGCATCGTCCGTCGTGGGTGCCGGTGCCGAAGCTCGCGCTCGAGGTGCTGCTCGGCGAGATGGCCGATGCCGCGGTGCTGGCGAGCCAGCGCGTGGCTCCGCGCGCGCTCGCCGACGCGGGGTTCGCGTTCCGCTCGCCGACGATCGACGGGGCACTCGCATCCGTGCTCGCGTGACGCGTCCGGCGGCATTCGATCATCCCGAGCTGCGACCACTGCGCAAGTTGCGCACGCCGCGCCGCATCCAGGATTTTCTCAACGAGCTGAAGACGAACCGCGAGCGAAAGGGCGAGACCTGCTCGTCGCCGCTCGTGACGCTGCGCCGCGGCACGGCGCACTGCCTCGAGGGCGCGCTGATCGCCGCGCTGGCGCTCTGGATGAACGACGAGCCGCCGCTGCTGCTCGACCTCCGCACGACGCGCGACGACTTCGATCACATCGTGACGCTGTTCCGGCGCGACGGCCATTGGGGCGGGATGACGAAGACCTCCCACGCCGTGCTCCGCTATCGCGAGCCGATCTACCGCGACGTGCGCGAGCTCGCGGTGTCGTACTTCCACGAGTACTTCCTCGACACCGGCAAGAAGACGCTCCGCCAGTACTCGGCACCGTTCGATCTGCGCCGATGGAAGGAGGATTGGCTGACGGCCGAGGAAGATCTGTGGTCGCTCGAGAAGGCGATCGATCGGTCGAAGCACTTCGATCTGCTCACACGAGCGCAGATCGCTCGGCTCCGACCGGCTGATCCTATTGAGATTCGTGCCGGGAAGCTGAAAAGCTGAACAGCTTCAACGCAGAGGACGCAGAGACGCAGAGGGCCGCAGAGGACTGCAAAGGGCGAA